>JAVXCD010000030.1:0-14018 GCA_036659655.1 Alistipes sp. | reverse complement strand
ATTTAGCTCGCTAAAATCGGATTTACAGGACAAAAACAGGAACAAAAATAGCGCTAAAATAACTTCGGTAACAAATTTAAACAGCTTCTAAGACGCTGTTTCAAAATGCAATTTACATAACAAAGGCGACTCAGAACGAGTCGCCTTTTGTTATGTGTGTGCAGCTTGATTAATAAATTTAAAACAGTTTCTAAAACCGAATGTCGTCTCCGCTGTTGACCAACAACTGGTATTTGATGAAACCACCCGATTTCGACGAATACTTTGTGTAGATTGCAGTCATCTCACCCGTTGTGCCTGCGGCAGGCAGCGGGGTGAGGCCGAAGTTAGCGTAACCGCTCACGCGAACGATATAACTACCCGATGTGCCGCTGGTCGGGCCGAAAGAGAACCACGACGAACCGTAATATTTCTGGTTGTTGTAATTATAAGCGTAAGTGGGGGTTAACCCCTCAGCTTCGTAAAATTTGGTTGTGTAGACCGCAACCGATGATCCTCCGGGATAGAGAGTTTCCAAGTAATTGGGAAATTTATCGCCCTCGTAGGTGCCTGTTTTGTAGGTCAACCCCTCGAAGCGTATCAGACGGCCTAAGTCATCATCATTGAGCGTTGCATAGTTCGACGCATTCACCACCAACGTGTCGGCACCGGTCAACTTACCCATTGCTCCGGGGCAGATGTATTGGCTGATCGTATTGGGATTCTCCAAGTTGGAGTTGGCGTAGCCATCGGCGATATTTGCATCCGACGGGAAGCGGCCCACACTCAACATATAGCGATAGTTGCCGATTACCAAGCCTTTGGTTTTGACAAAGATAGTCTGACCGGGGTGGTAGAAGACGTAGTTACTAACGTTCAAGCGCAACTCGATAGCCGACTCGGAACGCTCATCATAGATGTAGAGTGACTTGTAGACATTACCCGCCCGGTCGCTCGAAATAACCTTGCCACTGATCACATAGTTGTCTGTGATCTCCACAAATTTGGCAAGCCCCGATGACGAGGTACCATATTCGTTGTAGAATAGTTGTTTGAAGTCCTTGATGGAGATGTTCTTATATTTACCTTCGGGGAAGTCGGCCGCTGTGTAGACCTTTGCAGGAGCCGGATTGTCATAGTCATTGTAACAGCCGACCAAAACCGTACCTACTGCCGCAATCAAAAAAAGTTTTAATATCCTATTCATAATTTTCATTTTTTAATTTGTTAGAAGCGGAAATAAACATTGAGGTAATACGTCGTACCGAACATATAGAAGTATTTCGAATCGAACGGTTGATAAGTTGTCACTGCTGTATCCGTGTTTTTGGATAAGCGCACTTGCTCGTAACCGCCTGTTTTGATGTTCTGATTGTTGAGAAGATTCTTCACTTCAAGGCTGAATCCGAGGGTGTATTTGCGCTGGATAGACCAATTCTTACCGATGCTGGCGTTCAACACATAGGCCGAGTCGAATTCCTCTTGATGACGGATATTATAAATATCTTCAGGAGTCATTCCGGGACTCAATACGGCATCTGTGCGATACAACGGGCTCATCGACAGATACATATTGTTGTAGTAATTCATATCCAACGACACAAAGATGTTGTTGCGGCTGCGATAAGAAAGGCCCACGTTGACAGCGGTCTGCGGGGTGCTCTCCACGCGGAAATTCTTCCAATAGACCTTGCCCTGACTCTTGACCTCGCCACTGTTGTCTTGTATCTGGACGTAGTTGGGGTTCGAGTCGTAGGTAAACTGTCCCCAGCTGACCGCACCATTGAGGAACAATCCTTTGTAGATCGGAATCGAAGCTGCGACCTCCAAACCGAAGTGCTTTTTGTCGATCCCGCTCATGGCGAAATTGGAGAATGTAGCCTCCACATCGTCGTAGTAGGACATCACGTCGGTCTGGTCATTGAACTTGGTGTAATAGCCCGAAATACGTGCTTTGAAGTCTCCAATGCGCAGGTTATAGGAAGCATCAACACCGAATACGGTCTCGGCCGAAACACCCGGAGTGGCTGAATTGCGGGTACGGGGCGAGATGAAGGCTGCTTGGAACCGGGGTGCATCCTGCATGTAGACCACATTGGCCTCGATGGAGTGAGCGGCAGAGAATTTGTAGTTGAAATTACCTTTGACTTTATAGGTCAGATAGTCCTGTGTCGCAGATTTACCTTGTGAGTTGTTGAGGAACAAACCTTTTTTCCAAATACCGTCACGCCACAATGAACTGTAACCCACTTCACCGGCAAGGTTCATTCCGAAGTTGCCAAAATTGATGTGATACTGTGCCCAAGCCTTTGCTGAGATGGTGTTTGCATAATAGTCATAATTATACTTGTCGCCAACTCGTACGGCCTCTGCATGTCCGTGTGAGAGATAGTAATCCATATTATTCTGGTAGTCGACCGGATTGGGGAAATCCCGCTCGGCAAACTTGTCCACATCGACCCAATAATTACCACCCAGCAGGTCTTTCACCTCGCTGTAATATTCGGTGCGGTTGCGACGGAAATTCAAGCCTCCATTGATCTTCGAACCATTGCGGAACAGGTGTGAAAACTGGGTGTAAACATTCCAGTCCAACTGATCCGTATGACGCTCCTCGACCATGTAGTTTGCCCGATGACCGGGGCCGTAAACCGAATTTTCATAACCATTGTAATTGGTGTTATACATTTTATCCCAATTGAAATGGCGAATATTGTTGGTGTTGGAGGTCCAATCCTCGTAGAGGCGCGCTGCTTCGGCATAATCTTTCTTCTGCAGGGCATAACTGGGCAGATAACGATAGTAGTCGGGACGGGGATCCGGGCCGCCGTTCCAAGTGAGTGCCGAGTAGCCGTTCTCGCCGAAACGCAGCGAGGTCGCTACGTTCAACGACGAACGGTCGTTGATGTCGAAGGTGTAGTTCAGCATCAGAATAGGCTCGTGGTTGTTGCGCACACGTGCATTTCGGCGTTTCCCATCCTGCCAGCCCCAGTTGGGGTTGTAGTAGTTGTTGCCGACCAGATCGTAGGCCTCCTGTGTGGAAGCCTGCTGTGCACCACGCTCGGTGGGAGCACCCATGAAGGTCAGACCCAAGCGATGCCGCTCGTTGAACTGTTTCTCTACAGAGGCGAAGTAGCCGAAAGCGTTGTAGTAGACACCGTGTACATAGGAGTTGCCTCCTTGACGGGTCGAGAGTGAGAATGCATACGACCAGCCGTTGTCCTGCTGCCCCGATGCGTAGGTCACCATCGCGCGGAAACGATACATGGCGTTACCATTTACCAAGCTGGCACGCAACCCCTTGCGCATCTGCGAAGGACGGGTGTTGATGTTGGTCGTGCCGCCGATACCGCCCAGACCCATTTCACCCGGATTGATGCCGGCGGTGACCTCCTGATTGCGCGTAGCATCGTTCAGTCCGCTCCACAGCGACCACGGCGTATAGCCTGTCATGGCGTCGTTCATCTGAATACCGTTGAGGTACACGTCCGAATATTGCGAATCGTAACCGCGGACGTTGAAGCGCATCTCGCTGAATTTGTAGGAGGCGATGTTGTTGAATACATCCTTCGAAGCCGAGAGCGACGAGGGCAGGGACTGCGCATCGTTGAGGGTCTCGGTGTCGAACTCTGCGAAGACCGCATCGTCTACCGTGCGGGAAACTTCGGGAACGATGATGACCGTGTTCAAGTCGCGGGTCATCTGGTCCACACGCACCGCGAGTGTCAGCGGCTCAAATTCGAGGGTGGTAAAGGTCAGGGTATACTCACCCTTGGCCACATTTTCAATCTCAAAATTACCCTGCGCATCGGTCGTCGTGGTCACGTTGCCCGGTGTCATGGTAATTTTCACGCCGTCCACAGCCGTACGTGTCGTACGGGAAACGACTTTACCTTTGATGCCGCCCTGCTGCGCAAAGGCAGTGAGCGTCAAGAAAGACAGCACTAAAATTAGTAAACTTTTAATTTTCATAGCTATTTTAGTAGTTTATTTGCCAATATAGATGAATACGGGGAAGTGATCGCTGTATCCGCCTTGAAAATTATTACCCACATAGGTGCGCAGCGGATAGCCCTTAAACTGTCCCTCTTTCTGCACCATGTAGTGTTGTTTGAAGATGTTGCCGTAGAATTTCGAGTTGGGTGCCTGTTGTAATTTCAGTGCACCTGTCGAACCTTTCGCCAAATTCTCGGTGACGATGATGTTGTCGAAAATGTTCCACGCATCACCATAGGCCAACGTACCCAAGCCCGCTTTCAGCATCTCGGCAAAAGGCACATAGAAATCATCTGTTGCCAGATCCTTCATCTTGGCTTTGGCACCCATGCCCTCGGCAATGCTGGGATCGGTTGGATCGTCGTTCAAGTCACCCATGGCCACCACTTTGGTTGCGGGATTGATCTTCAATACGGAGTCGGCCATGCGACGCATCTGCTCGCCCACCGCGATACGCTTGAATTCCGAAGCGTCCTTGCCGCCCAAACGCGACGGCCAGTGTGCCACCATGAAGTAGAAGGGCTCGTTGTCGATGGTGCCCCACATGGTGAGAATATCACGGGTTTTGAAGTTGGGCAGCGAGGGTACGCGAGTCTTGACAGGCGTGCTGCCTTCGAGTTTGAATACGTCGGGACGGTACATGAAAGCCACATCCACGCCGCGTGCCTCTGGCGAATCGTAATGCACGATCCGGTAGTTGGCGGGGGCTAATTTGGGTGTTGCCACGATGTCTTCTAACACCGAGCGGGTCTCGACCTCCGACACACCGATCACGATCGGATAGTTTTTGTCGATAGCGGCGATGTCGAAAAAGACACGTTCCATGTTGCCGAGTTTCTTGTAATACTTCGCTGAATTCCATTGTTTCGGCCCTTCGGGTGTAAACTCGTCGTCCTTCACTTCGGGATCATTGATCGTGTCGAAGAAGTTTTCGATGTTATAAAATACGACCTTATAGGGTTTCTGTGCGAAGCAAATCACAAACAGAGCCGCGAAGATCAAGGTAAAGATCAGTCGTTTTTTCATTGGTTGATGTTTTAGTTTATGCCCCATTGTCCGGGGTTCTTTTGCTGTTTCACTGTGGCTGAGACCTGCGGGAAGAACGTAAAACCGGTATTCTTCTCAATATCGGCGACCGACATACAGATAGATGTCGGCGGCTGAATGTTGCCATAGGATTTCTGTTCAGCCCAGAAGCCGATGGAGATCAACTCGCTGTCCGAACAGTTCTTGATAGCCTTGCCCGTCGAACCGCTCTTGGTGCGCAACAATACCTTGTAGTAGTGGGTCGGAATCGGCACGGTGTTGCCCGCACCATCGGTGGTGGTGGTGTAACCGGCACCGAAGTAGGCTCCGGTGACGACATACAGCGTGTCAGAACAGTTGTACGAGCGCACCTTGGATTCGAGTTTCGCCCACATATCTTGGTTCAGACGATCCAGTTGCGGGGTCATGTTCGACATGTAGAAAGTCTGCGCATTCACCTCTTTGTTAGCCTGTCGGTCGGCCGAAGCCATCTGATGTCCACGGTCGTAGTTCCCTCGGTAAGAGCGGGTAACACAATTCGCCTGATAGGTCGAATTGATCATCGGATCAAAAGCCCAGGCGTCGGTGCGGCCACTCGATCCCAAATAGACCGCATGAATGGGATAGGCCACCCACAAAGCCGCTTTTTTGGTTTTGTCGAAACAGAGCGAGAAGTTGCGGGCGTTGTAATTGTTTACCTGAGCGTAATGCGTCACATACTGATAGTCTGTGTTTTCCTTTAGATTTGGCAACTCAGCCCAGACATCGAAGTGGGGCAGATCGTTCTGCGAGGCGGACAGTTGAATCAGATCCAGTGATTGCGCCGCGGTTCCGGTAAACGTAAAAGAGACTTGTGCCTGACGTTGATTGGCCTCCGTGTTGGCTTTGTAGTAGACATACAACACATTGAGTCCGTCTTTCACTACGCCCTCTTTGGTTGTACTACCCGTGAAGTCACCGCTTTTGAACGAGCACCAAGTAGCACCTGTTGCCATTTCGGCATGCCACGTTGTACCAACCGCTCCGGTGATGATGATGGCCGACGAACCCGTCGCGGCTCCCACGGTGGCTGATTCTTTCCAATAGGCCTCGTTTGCTGTCGGCTCCACATCGGGAGTATCTTTCCCGCAGGCTCCGACAAACAGAACCAGAACCGTCAAAAGAAGAGCCTTGGTTGTGTATGCGCTATGTCGCTGAATGAATGTCATATGTCAAATTGCTAAAGTTGCAAAATTAGGTTGTTGGAAGAAGACCTACTCAAGACAGGACTCTCCTGCCTTGAGTAGATGCTCCAACATAGAGTTTATTTTTTGAAGAAAGCAACACCGCCTACACTGGTAGTTGTTTCCACCGTATAGGTGCGGATGTGGGTTGATTTTGCAGAAATACTGGTGAACATCATCGCTTCAAATGCCTTTGCACTTCCTTTTACGCCATTTTTGTCTTGATCCGAGAAGGTCCAATAGTTGTTTTCTTGCGTGTCAACCAGTGCAAACTTATTCTTACCGGCCGCTGAAACCGACAGGTATTGCGCACCTACTTTGATGTAAAAAGCATTTGCTACACCACTGACTGCAACCAGCGAAACTTCGACAGCATCGTCAGTCGCAGCGGGGGTTAATTTTTTGGTTGCCGAGTCGAACGTATAAGCCGACGTGACGCATTTGCCATAGGATAGGGCTCCGGTCCAAAGTTGATACTGTGTGCCGACAAGACCTGCCATGTAGTAGGTTCCTGCGGACAGTCCGGCAGCTGTTGTCACCAACGTTACTGCGCCTGCCGGCGGAGGAGTGACACCTGCGGCGGCAACGGTGACGGGAACCGTCTTGCTATTGCCACCGGCAAGGGTGATGGTCAAAGTTTGGTTGACGGCTGTTGTTGCGGTGTTGGCCGCAGCACTCACAGTGACCGTGTTGCCGTTCACCGATGCCGAAAGAATACCCGAAAGTCCGCTGGCCGTGATGGTATTCGAACCTTGGTTGGCAATGGTTGCTGTCACGGTTTTCGAACCACCCGCAGCCTCAAAACTCAAGGAAGAGGGGGTTACGGCTGTGATTTCGGGGGTTGTTGTTTCGCCACCGCCGTTGCCATAGGTCAACGTGAGTTTGGCAACATGGAGATTCTTCTCGTTGTCCACATAGACTCGATAAGAGGTGTTTGCGGTGGTACCGGTCAGACCGAAGGAGGCTGTTTCACCTGCGTTGATGGTGAGTGCATCACCGCCGCCGACGACTGTGCCATTTACGTCTTTCACAGACACCTGTACGCTTGAACCGCCACCAATTGCCTGATCTACAACTACACCGGTCAGAGCCACACCGGCTTTTGCGGGCAACTCAATATAGGAACCTGTTTTACCGATAAACAAGGAGGTCGGTTTGGTATCCTGATAGGTATTTGTCCACCAGTAGAATTTTGCACCGGCGTGAATTTTATAGGTCAAACCACCGATTACATAAGTTCCATCCGTTGCAACGGCATCTTTATCTTTATCTCTATCAGGCAGTGCCGGTGTTGCAATACCAGCACTTGTGAAGTCGACAACTACGGTGTTTCCACTCGGAGAGGAGGTGCCCGATTGAGCGACAGCCACAGTTTTTGTGACGGTGCCATTCGTGACGGTGATGTCACCCAAGGTCTTCACCGAAGAACCCGTGTTGGCAGCCGAAGCGGTTACGGTTATGGTTGCATTTCCTGTACCGCTGGTGGGGTTGATGGTGTAGCCTGCGCCGCCGACAGTTGCTGTCCATGCGGCTGTGGTCGTCACGGCAAAGGTTGCCGTGGCTCCGCTTGTAGCAGCGAGGGTGACACTTGCGGGCGATACCGTCAGGTCTGTTGTTCCGCTACCGGACAAGTCAACCGACTGACCACCGGCACCTGTGGTGAGGGTGATGTCATCCAGACGGATGGCCGATTTTTCCAAAGCCTCAAACTTGATATACAGAGCCGTAGCAGCTTTCGATAGCGTGAAGTCGGCTGTGGCAAATACCCAGAAAGGAGTTGCCGAGTCGCCGTTGTTTTTTGTATAGGTGATAGGAACCCACGTTGTACCGTTGGCACTCAGCGAAACAGTAAACTTCGCAGGATCAAAGGTGTTGACATATCCAGCACCTACTTTGAGCGAATAAGAGGCTCCAAAGGTGAGTTTCAGGTTGGTCTGAGCCGAAGTCAAGGCGATGTTCTTCACCTCGAACGATGCGGGCAGTGTGCCGAAGAAGATCACGTTAGGACCCGAAGCACCGTCGTAAGCACCTGTGTTGGCAAGACCCGAAGCGCGGATCGAGGCACTTGCGCCACCAAAGGTGACACCCGAAGCACCCGAACCGGAAGTTACCCAACCGTCGTATTGATCAACAAAGGGATAGGGGCTGGATACGGCTTTTGTGCCGACCGTCTCGTGGAAAATATCGGAAGAAGCACCTGCCTGCGAAACAGTAACCGTTGCGGTGCCGGTGGCATCGGTGATGGTGATCGAGCCGAGGGCTTTAGCCGTGGCTGTTGCGTTGGCAGCCGATGCGGTGATGGTGAGCGTAGCGTTTCCGTGTCCGCTCTGTTGGTCGATCGTGTAACCTGTGCCGGCCGCCGTAGCAGTCCAGCCGGTTATCGCAGCCGAAGTGATGTTGACCGTCTGAGTGGCACCGCTGGTGCTACCCAAGGTCACCTCTTTGGGCGTAACCACCAAGTCACCCGGAGCCGGTGTGTCGCCCAGATCAATGAGCTGTCCGTCTTGGTTCGATGTTACAAGGGTGGGGTCGTCGATAGCGAAGACCGAAGCCTCGTCAGCCACGTATTTAATGTAAAGGAACGGAACGGCATTTTTCAACGAGAAAGTAGCCGTAGCGTACACCCAGAAATCACCGGCCTTTTCGGTGGTGTAGTTCAGTGCATTGCTCCAAGAGGTGCCGTCGGCACTCAAATAGACGTGGAAGGCCTCTGGTTTGAAGGCGTTGTCATAGACTCCGTCCACATTTTTCGAATAACTTCCGCCAAAGGTGAGTTTCAGATTGGTTTGCTCCGAAGACAGTGCAATCTTATTGATAATCAGGTTGGCATTGGCACCAAAGAACAATTTGTCAGCACCCGAAGCACCCGGATATACCTCACTCAACTTGCCGGATTGGCGTACCGAAGCACTGGCACCTGTGTAAGTAACCTCTGCCGCACCGATACCTGTCGTTTTCCAATCTTTGAATTGATCAATATAAGGATAAGGACTCTTGGAGGGAGCCGTATCGCCGAAGGTCTCGTCGTAGATCACCTCTTCCGGTACAACCGTACCGCTGGTGATGCTAACCTCAGCCTTGAGCAGCGGCCCGACCTTGTTGTAGGTCTGGACGGTGATTTTGGCTGTGTTGTTGGTGCCGGCCGGCACGCTGACCTGAATGGTCATAGGACCATCACCTTCCACTTTGGAGAGGGTTATCCATGCAGCATTATTGGGAACTTCAATTTTCCAATGACGGTTGGTTGCAATGGTGAATGTACCGTCGCCCTCCACGGGAGATCCGTCCGTGTTGAACGCTACGCTGGTGGGAGCAACCTCTAAATAGGGAGCCTCCGTGTCTTCATTGTCATCAACACAACTCACGAATGCCGTGGCGGCGAATACGAGCAATGTACTGAAGATCAACTTCAAAAGATTAAACTTTTTCATAGAAGTTTTTTTAATTAAAATTTAGTTGAAATTATATATGTATTTTTTCTTTTTTTTGCAAAAAGGACGAAATGGGAAGAACAAAGATAATTTTTTTTTCGGACATACAAAATTATATTCTATTATTTTAGTGTTACAATTGGGTTAAAGAATCGTCGATAATGCGGGATCCTCCAGAAAAAAATAGGCGCGTGGTCAAAACCGCGCGCCTATCTATGCAAAAACACCGGATTTTAGCGAATCCGGTCGAGTGAGCGTACCAGCATCTCGTCGTGGAAAATCGCCCGCGCTGCCAGATATGCAAACAATAAACATACCAAGGGCAGAGCAATGGTTACTTTCATGCCTTGGGTATGGTGGGCAAACTCGGCAAAGAAGCGCTGTCCCAAGAAATAATAGATCGCCATGATCACCTCGCTGCCGACCAGCAGCACCATTTCCACCACGCAAAGGCGTAGTTGTAGCAACCTATATTTATAGAGAAAGACGATCACGAAGGGTAGCGCGCACGCTAAGGCCAGTAAGATCCCCATATAAAGGGTGGGCTGAATCGTCTCGCCGGAGGGGGTCTTGAGCCCGAAAGCATAAAGATCAACCTGTGCGGCATCACCCGCAAAATAGGCGATCGGCACGAAAAGCGTAATGGCGATAAGTGCTGTTATCACCAGTAAATAGATGGTTTGAATGCGTTGTATCATGATTAATTTCTAATAGTTTGAGTTATCTCGTCTGATGGTTTTGTCGATCAAATAGCGATTGCGATCCGAAGATCCGCGGTTGATGAGTTCGCCGAGGAAGCCCGCCAGAAACAACTGCACACCCAAGATCACAGCCACCAGAGCCAAGTAGAACAGCGGCTGATCCGTGACCATGCGAATGGGTAATTCGTGTGCTTGTTTGTAGAGTTTCAAGCCGATGAGCCATGCGGCCGTTGCCCCTCCGAAGAGGAACATCAATGTGCCCAGCGAACCGAAAAAGTACATTGGCGAACGTCCGAAACGCGACATAAACGACACGGTGATCAGGTCGAGATAGCCCTTGACCATGCGCTCCATGCCGAATTTTGATTCGCCGTATTTGCGAGCCCGGTGCTCGACGACCTTCTCGCCGATGCGCCGAAAGCCGGCTTGTTTCGCCAGAATCGGAATGTAGCGGTGCATCTCGCCGTAGACCTCTACGGCTTTTACCACCTTGCGGCGATAGGCTTTCAGCCCGCAGTTGAAGTCGTGGAGCCGGATGCCCGACACGGCGCGTGCCGTGCCGTTGAAAAATTTGCTCGGCCAACGTTTGCCGATGGGGTCGTGGCGACGTTTTTTCCAGCCAGAGACGAGGTCGTAGCCCTCTTCGAGGATCATGCGGCGCATCTCCGGTATTTCGTCAGGCGAGTCCTGTAGATCGGCATCCATGGTGAAGACCACTTCGCCCTGAGCCTCGGCAAAGCCGCAATAGAGAGCAGCCGACTTCCCGTAGTTGCGGGCAAAGCCTATCGCTCTGAGGGTCGGATATTGTGTCGCTAATTGTTCCGCCACCTCCCACGAGCGGTCGCTCGAACCGTCGTCAATCAAGATGATTTCGTAAGAAAGTTTATGAGTCGTAGCCACACGATCGATCCATGCCGTCAGTTCAGGCAGCGACTCCTCCTCGTTGTAGAGTGGTACGACGATCGACAGATCCAATGTATTCATCTATTTTGTCTGGTTATCGTCTGACTTAAAGAGTTTCGGCTCACGCGAGAGAACACCTGCGATAATCAACCCGAACAGAGCACCGAAAAGCACACTCGACATTACACCACCGCCAATGGTGTTGAGGATCGAGGGCTCGGGTGCATTTTGTAGCTGCGTAAACAGGTTGTTATACATACCCGACATGGAGGAGGGAATGCCGCCCTGTGATACGAGTTGAGACATGCCCGCAATCGTTTTGGTCATATAGGTCTCGTAACCGACGATAAAATGGCGGTAGAAGTAGGAGACAAGACCTAACCAGACACCGCTGAAGAGTGATACCACGACAAGGTAGGAGTAGGCTTGGCCAAAAGTGTAACCCTCCTCCGCACTGTACATCAGCGAACGACGCTTGGTGTAACGGTGCAGCAGGTAGTAGTGAACCACCACCACGAGGAGCCATTCGAGGATGAAAATCGTGTAGTTGCCCGCCATTTGCAGATACATTTCACAGATCGCCGATACTACAAGCAGTGCTCCGATGATTGCGCCGTACTTTGCGGCCTCATTCCAAAAATTTGTCTTTTCCATTTTTATTCTTGTTTTTGTAATTTCATATTTGTAGGTCACCTCTTCCTGCACGCAGAATCGCAGGTTCGTCGCCTGTGAGATCCACCACCGTGGTCGGAATCTTCTCTCCCGCACCACCGTCGATCACCAGAGCCACTTCGCGCCCATAGCGTTCGTGAATCAACTCAGGATCCGTTGTATACTCTTCCTCCTCATTATCATCCCGCACGGAGGTGGTGAGCATCGGGCAGCCCAAAGTCGCCACGATGGCACGCGGAATCGCATTGTCCGGGATTCGCACGCCGATGGTCTTACGTCGCTCCAGTGCCTTGTCGGGCATCTGCGACGAGGCCGGCAGTAGAAAGGTGAAAGCGCCCGGCAGGTTGCGTTTTAGCAATTTGAACGTTGCATTGTCCACGCGGCAGAATGCTGCAACTTGGGCAATGCTCTCGAAGACCACCGAAAACGTGGTCTCTCCTTTGCCCTTGATCTGCCGCAGGTTCTCGATGGCCTTTGGCGAGTGGATTGAGCAACCGAAGGCATAGACGCTGTCTGTGGGGTAGATGATGATGCCGTCGTGCTCAAGCACCGCAACCACCTTCTCCAACTCCCGCTCCGCAGGATTTTCAGCATAAATCTTCGTCAACATATCGAGCAAATATACGAATTTTATTTGATATTACGTCGATTCAACTCCGCACTGTATGCCCGTGCATTGCGGTTATGCTCCTGCAAGGTGCTGGCGAAGTTGTGGTAGCCGTCCAGCGCAGGGCGTGCACAAAAATACAGGTAGCCGGTTTTCTCGAAATTCAGTACCGCATCGATGGCTGCAATGCTCGGCATGCAGATCGGTGACGGAGGTAATCCTTTATTTATATAGGTGTTATAGGGCGAGGGATACGTTAGGTGCTTGTGAAAGAGTCGACGTAATCCGAAATCCTGCAAGGCATACTTCACCGTGGGGTCGGCCTGTAAGGGCATTCCGATGCGCAGTCGGTTGAGGTAAACGCCTGCAATGCGCGGCATCTCGTCGGTTTTGGCCGTTTCCTCGTAGACGATCGAAGCTAAGGTTATCACCTCGCTGCGACTCAGCCCACTACGCCAGCGCAGTTCGTCCCGCTCCTTGGTCCAGAATCGATCGTACTCCTTGCGCATGCGCACGACAAGATCCTTTGGGGTGATCGTCCAATAGACCTCGTAGGTGTTGGGGAGGAATAGCGAGAATAGCGGGATGCTGTCGCACTGCACGGCCGCGGCAACCTCTGGCGACAGCAACGCCCGACAGATCTCTGTAGAGTCGGCATCAAGTTGCTTGGCTAACTTTGCCGCGAGCATCTGCGGGGTTTTTACGTCGTTGATGCGGATATTTACGGGTGTCTGCCAACCCAATTTCAACATACGTACTACGTGGATCACACTCATGCCTTTTTTAAGCGTATAATGACCGGGTTTGAATGCCTGTTTCAACCCCAAATGATCGGCATAAAAATGAAAGGCCTTGTCATATTTAACGCGGGGTAGCATGGAGTCAATAAGCGTTTGATAATCATAGCTTGAACTGATGTATAGATCACCTTCTTTTCGGATGCTGTTGCCGAAGAATTGACCGGCCGTCAACCAGGCTATAACGCCACAAAAGAGTATGATCGCAACAAGCCAAGACAAAGTTTTTTTATTCATTGTGCCAATTTTTTTGCAAAGATATAAAAAATTCCTACTTTTGTCGCGGGTAAGTCTTATACGACCAGCTCCTACAGAATCCCCCAGGCAAGGAATTGAGCAAGGGTATGCGGTTGAGCGGTGCGATATAAGTAGCTTACCCACCATAGTCAAGGACGACCGCAAGGTTGTCCTTGACTCATTTTAACTCACGATGGAATTTTGACAGCCACGTTTTTAAAGATGGGGGCTTATTGGGGCTCAATGAAAAAAAGTCGGTGGAGGATTAAAATTTTAAGGGAAGAGTTTAGTAAGCCTGAAGATGAGGCTTAATGGTCAAAATGGTGCGTGAAATCGCTATAACCGTTTGGTTTTATTATCTTTGCATCATTTATAAACAATATGGGTAAAAATCTGCTTTTCGTGTGGCTCCAATGCCGTCATAAAACGCGGTATTCGGTCGGGTC
>JAVXCD010000029.1:0-14114 GCA_036659655.1 Alistipes sp. | reverse complement strand
GCTGATTGCCTTTGCGACCTCTCGACAGGCTCGAGGAGCGTGCGTTGTGTTTTTAGTGTACTTTGCGACCTCTCGACAAGCTCGAGGATCGAAAACAAACAGGCGACCTCTCGACAGGCTCGAGGATCGTGAATTTTCCCGATTTGTAACAAATACCAATTGCCTCCCGCCAACAAAAATTACGACAGAATTTGCTATTTTCGTTACAGGGGCCTCGATCGGCACGAAAAAAGCATCAAACAAGAACTCATAACAAAATAGTTAGCGCGAAGCCTCAACTCCGCGCTAACTATTTTCAGAAAGTCGTTCCGTCTAATTCTTTTTAGAAACTGTTTGAATTTGTTACCAAAATTAGTTGAAAACTGGGGCGAAAAGAGCCGAAAAGAACAAGATTAATAAATTTAAAACAGTTTCTTAACCACGATATTATCGACGCAGACACGCTGGTTGGCTACCGAACCTGAGGCTTTCGAACTGTCGATGCCCACACGTGTGGCTGCCGTGGCATTTTCGATAACAAACTTGAAGTGCGACCACTCTTTTTGTCCGGTTTTATCCGTACCCGCATTGTAGGGGCTACTCATCTCGGTAGTGAACGCGAAGAAGGCCTCCGATCCGGAGACCGTAGCGGTAGTCTCTGTCGTCGCCCCATCTTTGTGATAGACACAGGATTTGATGACTCCGCCACCCGTGACAACAAATTGGATGGGATCTACAGAGGAAAAACGGCAGATGTCGATCTCGGCTGTCACCGTAGTCGGACCGGTCAGCATGCTGAGTACCGGCGTAAGCAATGCACCAGATGATTTACCAACACTGACGTGCATATAGCCCGGATGCTCAACAACAGCCGTCCAACTCCACCCCTGCAGACCTCGGTTGCGGATGTATTTTGGATTGGCAGCTTCATCGCCCAATTTCGTACTGGCTTCGGTCGTACCCGACGCAGCGTAGGTAAGTGTATTTGGAGTGGCGGCCTCCATGCCGTCCACCTCCGTCACATCGGCGGACGGACCGCTACCCTTGATCGAATTACCGATCACCCAGTCACCACCCCAGACACAGAGGTCGAAATGCTGCTCCACGAGAATCGAAGGATTGGGGGTCTCCACTAATTTAAGCGAATAGACCGGCGTTGCTTCGCTGCGATCGACGCGCACGAAGACCTTGGCATCGGCCGACAGGTTGGTGTAGAATTTATTCAGTTGCGCCGCGTCGGAATCTTTCTTATTAGTCATCCATCCGACACTTTCGCGCACATAATAGGTCACCGCATTATAGAACGGCACCGTTGCGCAGAGGTTATTCACCGTCCCCACACCACCATTGCCACTGTACGAGAGGAACCCATACTCCACATCATCAATCAGGATAGTAAACGTATCTGACTTAGCACAAGCTATTTCGGCAGTATAAACCATGGATTCTGTCTCCGAAAGTTCGATAATGGCGCCGCTGGTTTTCTTCACAAAGACACCCTCTGCCGTGTTGATCACATCAAACTTTGCCACCTTCTCCGGCGAATCTTTCGAATCAACCCCATCGCCGATGGCGTAGATCGTGAAGGTGTGAGAACCTGTTTTGAACTTACCTGAATAGGTAAGTACGTCGGCACCTACGGTGGTGAAGGCGGCTGCGCCGTCCACTTTGTAACCATAGCCCTTCGCCTTGGGGATGGCTGCCCACGAGATGGTCGTGAGGCCTTCGCTGGTCGACACAGAGGGCGAGGGAGCAGGCAGCGTCGCATCATAGTTCATCTCGAACTCCAGTGTGCGAAGAGCCGAATCGGTGGTGTGGCTGTTGTCGCCCACCGCATAGACTGCAAAAGTATGTGCGCCATTTTCCACCTTCGCAGAGTAGGTAAGCACGTCGGATGTCACTTTCACAAATTCGCCATTGTCTAATTTATAGGCATAGGCTGCCGCTTTGGCACTGGCACTCCACGTGATGATAACCACGTTGTCCTTGATCTTGTGGGAGAGTTTGGGACAGGCCAATTCGATGGTCATATCCCTCTCCGTCGCGTTTTCGCACGCCCCCATGAAGAGCGCAAAAAACAGGATGGGAAATAATACGATATTTTTCATAAATCTGATTTTTAATATGTTGCCGGAGTTGAAAGCGGATCTGTAAATTTCGTTTGAGTATAGGTATGTCCAAAGCGATCAACGGCCTCCACACGCACCGTTGCCGTCGGATTTTGCAGGGTATAATAATAGAGGTGATCCGTCTTCTTGTCGTAGGAGTCGCTGCCTCCCTGTGCACCCACATGATAGGCCACCGTCCAAGCATCGTGATCGGCATAAGCGGTCATCGTGCCTGTTTTAACCCCATTTTCGTAGACATTAACCTTCCATGCCGGATCGGCATTCCAGACATTGGCTATGATCTGCCCCTCCGCTCTCTTTGTGAAGGTATAAGTTGATTTACCCCCGTTGAACTTATCCGTTCCGCGGTAGAGCCGAATCTGGTAAGTATCCTCGTAGTTGACGGCTTTGTAGAGCCAGTCGGTGATGGCCGCACCATTGATATGATACACCCCATAACCGTTGGGCGTACCCTCCGTGCAGACCGTCGATCGCCACCAAGCACCGCAGGTCGTACCCGTCACATGTTCATAGATCTCTTTGCCGTTGACCGTGTGAATGTAGTTCTGGTTCGAGTGAGTATGTGCCGACAGGATCGTGGCCGAGGCATATTGCGACAGCAACGCCAGCACCTCGTTGTAGTATTTGTCGGTATTCATGCTGTTGCCACCCGAAGTCGCTCCATTGCGAAAAGGAATGTGCACACAGAAAATTACCATTTTATCTTTGGCGACATAGTTCAGATCCTGCTCCAACCATTTGTACTGCCACTCCAGCAATCCCCCCTCATACGCGTCACTGGCCGCACAACCGTGGATCACATTATCCATCGACACGATGTGCACATTGCCTCGATCGAAAGAGTAGTTGGTCGGACCGCAATAGGATTCATAGGTGCGCTGTGCCGCCAAATTATCCGACGCATTGTAGTCGTGGTCATGGTTGCCGATAGTCTGGAACACCGGCATCCCCATCTTAGGCTGCTGCATGGCCGAAACCATGTTGGGAATCATGTTCCACTTATTATTCACCAAATCGCCCAAAGCAATGGCATATCGTGGTGTGGTGCCGGTTTTGCCATACGCATTGATGTCCCGCACCGTTTCGGAGCGAAAGCGCGCTACCTGTTCCATGTCATTCACCTGCGGATCGCCGATGCAGAAGAGGTCGAACTGCGTTTCGGCAGTCGCAAGCGGGGTTAGCATAAAGTCATAACGACTCCTGTCTCGTTGGAGCTTGGCGTAAAACTCTGGCAGACCGGTGAGTTTCGAAATTTTAACCTCATAGGCTGCGGGCAGCGAATAAAAGACATAGTAGGCAGCTGCGTTGCGCGAGAACGAGTAGAGACCTGTGGCATCGGTTGCCACACACGTATAGCCGTCGCTCACCACAATGCCCTCCAACGGTTTTCCTGCGGAATCCGTGACGTAGCCATAGGTATCTGTGCCGGCGGGCGCCACCTCGCCGCTACTCTCCTCGCCATCGCTGTCGGAACATCCGCACACAACGGTCGTGGCAAATAGGAGGAACAACATTTTATTTATCAAATTCATCATTTTTTATGTTTTTGGTGTATCTCTTCGGATCAAACCCCCGAAGAGATACACGGATCATTAATAGAAAGGATTTTGTTCAGCCGCCGGATTGGCAATCATTTCCGCTTCGGGGATGGGCCACAAATAATCTTTCAGCGGATTGAAAGTCATCGAAGTAAAGGTGCGGAGATTGATCGGTTTCCCATCGAAAGACTCTTTGTAAGTGGGGTGCCAATTCTGATCGAACGTCGGTTTGGCATTCGACAGCGAACCGGCAGCGTCATCGGCAGGAGCGTAGAGCGGGCCCGACACAACAGTCTCAGCAATATCCCAACGACGAATATCGAACCAGCGGAAACCTTCGTCACAGAGTTCCACCATGCGCTCGTAACGTAACGCAGTGCGTAGTTGGTTGCGATCCGTCGCAGTGATGTCGGGCATTCCGGCACGCCGGCGGATTTTGTTGATAGCCTCTCGTGCCACACCCAGATCACCACCCTCCATCTCGATATTCGCCTCGGCAGCGATCAGATAGAGTTCCGCCAGACGCATCAACGGGTAGTTTATCACACCGACAGACTTTGTGCTGAATCCGCCACCATTGTAGTCAAACTCCGCCTTGTCGTTGTATTTACGCCACAGATAGCCGGCAGGGCCTTTCGAGCCGTTAGTTCCGTATTCCGATTTGGTGCCTGCAGCCTCAATGTTGGCTACTTCCTTCTTTGTGTTGTAGTTGTAGATCTTGGTTTTGCTCTTGGCTGTCTGGAACTCCAACCCGAACACCCGCGATCCGGGACGCACACAGAACAGATCCAAACGGGGATCTCGATTTTTCCATGGATTCTGATAGTCGTAGAGAGGGGATTCAGCAATCGACTTGCCGTCGGTGCATTGGAACGCATCGATCAAGTTCTGCGTAGGCCCGAAGTAGGAGCAACCGCCAACCGTACGCGGAGTGGCGTAATAGCAGGCATTGTGCTGATTTTCAGGAATCACATAACAGTATTGCAAGGCCCAAATCCACTCGTTGCTATTCTTGCCGGCCAGTCCAAACAAGTTCGCCACACTCGGCTCACCCGCCGTATGATCTTCGCCACAGAAGGCCTTGTCATAAGGTTCCAACGCGTAGACCCCATTGGCCAGTTCCAAGGCTTTGGCAACACAGCGGGCAGCTTCGGCATAGTGACCCCAGTTCAAGGCAATACGTGCCTTCAGACCATAAGCTCCCACACGTCCCAGACGAGCCGAACCGTAGGCACTCTTATCATGACTAATAGGCAGGTGATCCAGCAACTCATCCGTAAGATCCTTGTTCAGGATGCGATCGATCACCTCGGCACGTCGCGTGCGGGGATTGCGAAATTCATCCAAGGCCAGACAATGATCGATGAAAGGCATGTCACCATACATCTGACAACCCAACTCGTAGTAGTAGTCGCGCACCAACAGCAACTCGGCCTTGAGCATGTAGTAATCGGCATCAGACATCTTGTTGCGAAGGTTATCCATGTTGTCCAAAACCAAATGGACACGTGCGGCACCTTTGTAAATCTGCTTATAGAGTTTTTCGGCCAAAGTACTCTGCGTTGAGAATTGGGAGCGCACCTGATCGGTATAATTGGTTGTATTGATACGCGCTGCGCCAATGTCGGTTGCATTGTCCTGTATGCCGGGGAAAGGCGTGGAGGACGAATCCATGTTCGACAAATTTTTGTATGCCCCAAACAGTCCGCTGAATGCCTCCTCTTTGCTGGCCGGGAAAGTGCCTGCTGAAGGACCATTGAGATACTCCTTATCGAGTGAACAACCTGCAAGAGAGAGGCTGAATATCGCTATGCTGAAAAATAATTTTCTTTTCATAATCAATTGCCATTAAAATTTAAGATCAAGTCCCACCGTATAAATTTTGACCTGCGGATAGTTGTTCGCAGCACTGGCTCCACCCATGGCTACCGCATCGAAATTGCCGGAGGCATCGCCACCATAAGCAACCTCAGGATCGTAACCCTGCCAGAAATTGGTCACCGTGAAGAGATTCTGCGCATTGACATAAATGAAGGCCGACTTCAACCCGATTTTGCGTAACCAATGCTTGGGCAACTGATAGCCGAGTTGAATGTTCTTCAAACGCAGGTAAGAGGCACTTTTCATCCAAAAAGAGGAGTCTTTCCAGTTGTTGGAATTCACCGAGGAGAGCCGAGGTGTGGTTCCTGTCGGATTGGTCTCACTCCAATAGTTGAGATGCTCTTCGCGGAATGTTCCGCCCATGTAATTCGGCATGACGTAATAGTAGTTCAGGTAGCCGTCTACCTTGCCTACCCCTTGGAAAAACAGTCCCAACTGAATACCTTTCCAGCCCAGATTCAAGTTCAAACTGTATGTATAGCGAGGTACAGTGCTGCCAATCATCATCTTATCGTTATCGGTGATTTTGTCGTTGTGGTCGCTGTCATAGTAGCGAATATCGCCCGGATACACCGTATTGTATTGCGGGCAGTTGGCATTGACCCAATCGGCTTCTTCCTGTGTTTGGATGAGGCCGAGGCTCTGGAGAGCATAAATGCTGCCGATGGAGTAACCCTCCTCGTTGCGCAGCACGCCGTTGGTGGACGTGCGTCCCTGCATATCCATAATCCGATTATGCACATCCGAGATATTGGCACCCACACTCAACGAGAAGTTTTTCCACGTATTGGCGTAGTTGACACCAACCTCCCAGCCGGTATTGCGCACCTTGCCCGCATTCTGATACGGGGCATTCAAGCCAATGGTCGGCGAGACATCCAAGGTCATGAGAATATTTTTGGTAATTTTGCGATACCAGTCGGCCGTAACATTCAATTTGCCGAACAGCGAGAAGTCAATACCCACATCGGTCATGGTTGTGGTCTCCCATTTGATGTTGGGATTGGCCATGGTGTTGAGTGTCACGATGGAATAGATATAATCACCCATGGAAATTTGTCCCATGGCCAAATTCGGCGTAGTGGGATAGTAGTTGGAGGCATCGCTGCCTGCCAGATTCTGATTACCCAGCGTACCGTAGGAAGCGCGTAGTTTCAATCCGTCAATCACGTGTTTGGCGTTGGCCATGAAAGGTTCCTCCGAAATGCGCCAAGCACCCGAAACCGAGGGAAAGTAACCCCAGCGATTGCTCGGTGTGAAACGGGATGACCCGTCGATACGCAAGTTAGCCTCCAGCAGATAACGCTCCTTGTAGTTCCAGTTCAGTCGGCCGAAATAGGATTGAATGACCCACTGATAGCGACGGCCGGCGTTATCCATGTTCTCAATCTCTCCGGCATCCATCTGATCGTAATCGGGGTAGTTGAAGCCCTGACGATAAGCACTCAGATATTTGTAGTCATACGTATTGCGTTCCGAACCCAAGATCAATTTCAAATTATGCGCGCCCAGATCTTTATTGAAAGTTATCAGGAAATTGTAGTTTCCGTAGAAAGCACGGGAACCGCTCTCGGTGAGGGTGTGAAACGGAGCCGAACTCAACATTGAAGTACCCTCGGCATCGCCATAGGTCGTAACCGGAGCCTTGAAGTTATGCCGGTTAGTGGTCGTGTAGCGCGGAGCTAAGCTACCCTCTAAGGTCAGCCACTCCCACGGCTTGTAGCGCAGGGTAATGGCACCCGTCAAGCGGATGGTGTTGGTCTTGTTCTGCCCACCATAAAGCATCAGAGCCACGGGGTTGTTGCCCTGAAGACCCAGTCCGTTGTAGAGGCCTGAGCTCAGAACATTCGGGATGTCGGCGGAACGGGTGTTCATGTAGTTGAAGATTGTACTTTGATAAGGCGAAGTCTTGCCGTCGCTATTGGAGAACGACAAGTCAATCTTCATCGACAGTTTTTTTGTGAAATCAATATCTGCATTGTTGCGGAAAGTGTAACGTTGGAAATTAGAGTTTTCGATAATACCCTCCTGATCCACATAGGCCAAGGTGGTCAGCATCTTCACCCGTTCACTACCCGTGGTGAGGGTGACATTGTGGCTGTGTGTGAAGCCTGAACCCTGTAAAACGGCATCTTGCCAATCTGTATTGGGATAAAGATCGGCATCTTTGCCCATGTTTTTGAGATACAACGCCATCTCCTCGTCGCTGTAAGCGAGCGGATCATCCGGCTTCTTGCGGTCGTTGGCTGCAATCACGTTGGTCAGCAGGCGGTGTTCGTAGGCATTGACATTGTTGGGCATGGCGGTCGGACTTTGCCAGCCAAAATAGCCCTTATAGCTGAGTGCAAAACGCTCTTTCGTGCCGCGTTTAGTCGTGATCAGGATCACACCGTTTGCAGCTCGCGATCCATAGATCGAAGCCGATGCAGCATCCTTGAGGATCGACATCGACTCAATCAAAGAGGGATCGACACTATCCATACTACCCTCGATTCCGTCGATCAACACCAGCGGCGAGGTGGAGCTGCCGCCAAACGAGTTGATACCGCGAATGCGGATCGAACCGCCATCCGCACCCGGAGCACCCGACTGGGTGGTAACCGTCACACCCGGAGCAAGCCCCTGTAAAGCAGAAGAGGTGGAAACAATGGGGCGGCTTTCGAGTTGCTTCGAATCAATCGTCGAAACAGCTCCTGTCAAATTCACTTTCTTTTGTGTGCCGTAACCCACCACCACGACCTCCTCAATGTTGGCATTGTCCTCTTGGAGCGAAACTTTATATTCAACCTGTTTGGCAGTCACTTTGATCTCAGCATCGAGATAACCGATAAAAGAGACCGTAAGCAATTGACCTGCGGCCACTTTTATTGAAAAACGTCCGTCCGTATTGGTTGTAGCTCCATTTCCCAACTCTCCGGTCACGCTTTTCACCATCACCGTGGCACCGACCAAGGGACTCCCGGTGGCATCGGTAATCACACCGTTGACAACGTTTGTTTGAGCGAAAAGCGATACACTCAAGCAGCACAAAAGGACTGTCATCAACAGACTTGTGTAAAATCGAAATTTGTTCTTCATAAAGTAAAGTTTAGTAGTTGAAAATTTAAGATTTTCGAGGTGCCATTCAACACCTTTCGGTAAAGCAACATCTTGCTTTTTTAATCATCATCCGATCTATTCATTGGGTTCTGTATTAGTTTGGTTTACAATTATACTCTTTCATGTGTCACGAAGGTAACCAATAATTTTATTTTTGCATCATATTAATATCTTTTCTTAACACATTAATAATAAATATATTTTTTAATAGCCTTATTACACATACAAATGCCTATATTAAATAAATTACCCCCTGTTTTATTTAAAAAGGACATTAAAACAAACATACATCGTCGTTTTTCAAGAGAGGCATATTGTTACGATTCCGTTAAAATGCAATTAAATTTCATCGTTTTGTTTTGATATTCACGTAAAATGCTTCGTATTTCGAAATCAAAAGTACGTTTATTTTTCGTATTCGCAAAATATTATTTCGAAAATAACCATAAAATTCATATTATTTTAATATCTTCGCAATGTGAAATAGGAAAATAAGCCTTTTCCCATACCACAAACAGTGCCCCTATAATATAGGTATGAAGTACACAACAGACATTCGCCGCAATTAACAACAGACAATCTGATCAATAAAGTGTCTTTTAACCACATACAGGCGTATTTTTGGATGTTACAAAGTAAATGTATTCAAATTCGTCAGAGAAAAGAGCGACGAAAAAGAAATACGAAGATGTTTAACCAATAAATTAGTATATTTGCAACAGGATACTCGAAACCATATGTAATCACACTATCTATATGTGGTTCCGATTTTAATCGTTTAGTATGAAACAAACTTATGTCATAGGAATAGACTATGGTACCGATTCCGTTCGTGCGCTGCTGGTCGATGCGGTAAGCGGCGCACAAATAGCCTCTTCGGTCTGCGCCTATCCGCGATGGGCTGAGGGGTTGTATTGCAACGCCGATCAATCTCAATTTCGCCAGCATCCGCTGGACTATCTTGAAGGATTAAAACAGGTGCTGTCTGCTGTGTTGCGGGCGCACCCCAACGCTGCAAAATCCCTACGGGCAATTGCCATAGACACCACAGCCAGCACCCCCTGCTTTGTCGACAAGCGATGTCGGCCACTGGCATTGCATGCGCAGTACTGCGAAGATCCCGATGCGATGTTTGTGTTGTGGAAAGATCACACCGCACACCGCGAGGCGGCCGAAATTACAGCGCGCTGCGCTCAAAGCCCCGTCAACTACGCCTGTCAATCGGGCAACCATTACTCTGCCGAATGCGGGTGGGCAAAAGCGTTGCACCTGCTGCGCAACAACCCTTCGCTCAGGCAGGATGCTTATGCCTTGATCGAACTCTGCGACTGGATCCCTGCCGTACTTACGGGTTGCACCGATCTGCAAAAACTACGTACGGGACGTTGCGGAGCCGCACTGAAACTCATGTGGAGCGAGCAATGGAGTGGTTATCCGCCGACTTCGTTTTTCGAAACCCTCGATCCCACCTTGGCGTTGATCGTCGAGCGGATGAATCCCGCCGCATACGGTTGCGATGTCGCCGCCGGGAATCTTTCAGCCGAATGGGCCAACTTGCTGGGCGTATCCAGCGAAGTAGCTGTCTGTGTGGGAAATGTGGATTCCTATTCGGGGGCTGTCGGTGCAGGCATCGAGCAGGGAACCATGGTTTTGAACCTCGGCACTTCAGCCTGCTACATGGCTCTCATGCCACCCGCCGACATGCACGGGCAGATCATCGACGGCATCTTCGGGCAGGTAGAAAATTCGATTCTCCCCGGCATGATCGGCTTCGAAGCGGGTCTCTCCGCCTTCGGCGATGTGTACGCATGGTTCAAACGACTGCTGTCTTGGCCCACAGATGCACTTCTGATGACCTCAATGCAGGTTGATGACACAACCAAACGACAGTTAGCCACCGAACTGAAAGATAAAATGATGGAGTCGCTGACGCTCGCGGCCGCACAATTGCCACTGCGTACCGACGCACCGTTGGCAACGGATTATTTCAATGGCCGACGCTCGCCGGCTCCCTGCAACGTGCTGACAGCCTCACTGGACGGATTGACCCTCAACACGTCGGCTCCTGAAATCTATTACGCCTTGGCAGAGGCCACGGCCTTCGCCACAAAGGCCATCTTCGACCACCTTGTCCGCCATGGAGTTTCGATTGATAAATTGATCGGTATTGGCGGCATCTCGCAGAAATCACCTTTCGTAATGCAACTGCTGGCGGATGTGATGGAGATGCCGCTCCATGTCTCCGACTGCTCCCACTCCTGCGCGTTGGGTGCCGTGATCCATGCGGCACGAGTCGCGGGTGTCTATCCGTCGGTGGTCGATGCACAACACGCCTTGTGCCCGCCGGTGGCTCGCGTCTACAAACCCGATCCGTCAAAGGCCTCCCACTTCCGCACCCGTTATGAACGCTATCTGCAAACGGGCGCTTTCGCCGAACAACTCATGCAACCGTAAGAAGCTGTTTTAAATTTATTCATCTCGTTCTTTTCGGCTCTTTTCGCCCCAGTTTTCAACTAACTTCGGTAACAAATTCAAACAGTTTCTAAATTCAAGCAGTTTCTAATAAATCAAAAATGGACTATCACAAAAAACGCTGGATTATTGTTGCGACGATCTTCGTTGCCATTATCTGCAACTACCTTGACCGCCAATTGCTGTCAATCCTCAAACCGGAGATCCTCACGCACTTCGACATCGTCGATATGCAATATGCTTGGATCGTCAACGTGTTTCTGATCTGTTACGCCATCATGTATCCCATTTCGGGTATTCTGGTCGACAAGTTCGGATCGAAAAAGGTCATGCTGGCAGGAATCATCGCATGGTCTTTGGCCTGTATCGGTGGCGGACTGGCGCAAAATGTCGTGCAGTTCACCATCTGCCGTGGCATCTTGGGACTTGCCGAGCCGACCATCTTCGCCGGACAAATTGTCGCCGTGACCCTGTGGTTCGAGAAAAAACACCGAGCCACTGCGAATAGTCTCTGCACGGCCGGCGGTTCACTTGGCACGGTCATCGCCCCGCTGGTCATCGCATGGTTAGCTCGGTTTCTCCCGTGGTACGAGGTCTTTATCGTGGCAGGTGCCGTGGGGCTGGTAATTGCCGTGATGTGGATGATTGTCTATAAGAATCCGCCCAAAGAGGTGCTGGCTGTGACCATGGCGCCCGACAAAGACGAAATCTCGGACGGCACCCCTCAACGGGCATTCCGATGGGGTGAACTGTGGACAACGCGCACGCTCTGGGGTGTGTTGCTCATCCGACTGATCAGTGATCCCGTATGGTATTTCTGCTGCTTCTGGCTACCGGGCTATCTGCGCGACATGGGTGCCGAGCAGGGTCTTTCGCAAACAGCAACACTCGACATGCTCCAATATATAGGAGGTCTGCCCTTCCTCTTCGGTGCCATCGGCGGTGTGCTCTCCTCCGTCTGGTCCGACGGATTGATCCGTCGGGGCATGACTTCACTCAAAGCCCGCAAACTGATGATGATCTCGATGGTATGTGTGGCTCCTCTCTGCATCCTCACGCCCTACGTCAGCACGTGGGAGGCCGTGTCGTTCGGCACGCGTATCGGATTAGTGGTGAGCATTTTCAGTTTAATAGCCATTATGTGCCTGAGTTGGCTCTACACGATCTGTGTGGTGATCTCCGAAACTTTCCCCGTGAAAAATGTAGCCAGCGTGGTGGGAATCACCTGCGGTGCAGGTGCAGTTGGCGGTGCCGTATTCAACATCTTCATCGGCTCGCTGCTGGCAACAATGGGCAATGTGCTGTTTGCCGTGATGGGTGTGTTACACCTCGCGGCAGCTGTCATCCTGTGGCGGATGGTGCGGCACGAAACCCCAAAAACAAGGGTATAAGAAACTGTTTCTAAAAATTTCAAAAATAAAAATACGATGGAAAAGAAGACAATTTCAACCATTCAAGAACCGGCACGCACTATTCCCGTACGCGCATCGGTCGACATTTTGATTGTGGGCGGAGGCCCGGCAGGCATCATGGCCGCTCAGGCTGCTTCGGGCAAAGGTCAGAAGGTTATGCTCATCGAGAGCCGCAGTTTCTTGGGTGGCAACCTCACATTGGGTCTGCCGATTCTCAGTTTTCTGGGACGCAAAGGCAATCAGATCATCAAAGGATTGCCCCAGCAGTTTATGGACCGTTTTGCGGCACACCATGCCCTGCAAGGGCACCGTGCCTGTCCGTTGCACGTCAGCATAACGATGATTGACCCCGATCTTGCGAAAACATTGGCCTTGGAGGTGATGGAAGAGTGCGGGGTCGAGGTACTTCTATTTGTTTTCTGCGCCGATGTAATCAAGGAAGGAAACGATGTGAAGGGTGTCATCATCGAAAGCAAAGCGGGTCGCGAGGCGATTCTTGCCAAAACCGTCATCGACTGTACAGGCGATGGCGACGTGGCTTGCCGCGCAGGTGCCACGTGCGAAAAAGGTGACAAGGAGGGCGGAATGCAACCCCCGACGTTGATGTTCTGCATGAAAGGCGTGGACGTAAAGAGACTTCGCGACAACATTGCCGATCATCCCGAAATATTTGACATGGACACCATTCCCAACGAGTTCTTCCGCAAGGAGGCCAATTTCATCGTAGTCGGCATGCGCGGCATGATCCGCAAAGCTCGCGAGGCCGGCATCCACATCCCTGTCGAACGTACAATCATCCTGACCGGCTTGGCCAAAGACGAAATCTGGGTCAACATGTCGCGTGTGAGCGGGGTCGACTCGACAGATCCCGCCAGCAACACCTTCGGCGAGATCGAAGCGCGCAAACAGAACTACGAGATCGTCCGATACCTCAAAGAGTACGTGCCCGGATTCGAAAACGCATGGATGGAAAAGATGGCCTCATTCCTCGGTATCCGCGAGAGCCGCCGCGTGGTCGGCGAATACATGCTCACCGACGAGGACATCCTCGCCTGCCGCCGGTTCGACGATGCCATTGCTGCGGCCAGTTATCCTGTGGATATTCACCATGCGCAGGGTGGCGACTGCACGCTCTATTGGTGCGACGACTGCTACGACATTCCCTACCGCTGTCTGGTACCCAAAGGCGTGGGTAATCTGCTCGTGGCCGGACGTTGTGCCTCAACGACCCACGAAGCGATGGGCTCGACACGCGTGATGTCGACCTGCATGGCAATGGGCGAGGCGGCCGGCAAAGCGGCACAGATTGCGCTGCTGGACAAGGTGTCCCCCGCAAAAGTCGACGTACACAAAGTGCAAGAGGCCTTGTTGGCCGAAGGTGCCTATTTACGCAGGTAAGAAGTCGTAAGAAAACACCCCCGACATGTTGGTCAAAATTCGGATCAAGCGCAAAACCCGGTGGGACGAATAACTTAGAAACTGTTTTAAATTTATTAATCTCCTCTTTTCGGCTCTTTTCGCCCCGGTTTTCGCCCTGTAAATCCTCATTTAGCTCGCTAAAATCGGATTTACAGGACAAAAACAGGAACAAAAATAGCGCTAAA
>JAVXCD010000028.1:0-14489 GCA_036659655.1 Alistipes sp. | reverse complement strand
TAGGAACGAGCGCAAACAAGCTTGCTTGATTTGCCGAGAGACGACAGAATTTATGTAAATAACTTCGGTAACAAATTAAAACAGCTTCTTAACACAAGCGCATTACACGAAAAAGTTTAGAAAACTATGACAGATAATTTAATGGCCGAGCTTGCCGTTCCTAAAACCAAAGGCTCAATTATTATGGTGGTAGGTGTCGGCGGTGCCGGCGGTAACGCTGTGAACCACATGTGGAGTATGGGCATCAAAGGTGTCGACTTCATGGTCTGTAACACCGATCAGCAGGCACTTGAGAAAAGTCCTGTGGAACTGAAAACGCGACTGGGCATCGAAGGACTGGGGGCAGGTAATGACCCGGAAAACGGACGCAAGGCCGCCATCGAGAGCCTGCCCGATATTCGCCGCCAGTTGGAGGCTGCGGGCACAAAGATGCTCTTCATCACCGCCGGCATGGGTGGCGGCACCGGCACGGGGGCTTCGCCCGTGATTGCCAAGTTGGCTAAAGAGATGGAGATCTTGACGGTCGCAATCGTCACTTCACCCTTGGCTGTCGAGGGAAAGATCCGCTATGAGCAGGCTTTTCGCGGCATCGAGGATCTGCGTCAAAGTGTAGACTCTTTGCTGGTGATCAACAACGAAAATATTCTGGAGATCTACGGCCGTCTCTCGCTGAAGCAGGCGTTTGGCAAAGCCGACGACATATTGGCTGCTGCGGCAAAGGGTATTGCCGAGATCATTACCGTCGAGAGTGATTTGGTGAATGTTGATTTTGCCGACGTATCGAAGGTTATGCGCGATAGCGGCAAGGCGCACATGAGTGTTGCTACGGCTGAGGGCGACAACCGTGCGGAGTCGGTGGCACAGGCCTCGTTACGGTCCCCGTTGCTGAACCACAACCAGATCTCAGGAGCTAAAGATATTCTGCTGAACATTTCGGTGTCGAATGCCGAAGAGTTGATGTATGAGGAGGTGGTGCAGATTCTGGAATACATCCAGTCGCACGCCAGCGTACAGGACGATAACGGTGTGATTCACAATGCTAACATCATTTGGGGTACGAGTGAAAAGCCGCAATTGGGCAATGCGCTCGAATTGGTGATGGTGGCCACGGGATTCGAGGACGAACCCATGTCGGGGGTGATGAAGAGCATCATTCCGTCTGCGAAAATGGTGGAGCCGATACGCGAAAATATGGCTGCGGTGACCTCGCCCTTGGCATCGATTAAACCAACGGCCTCGCCACTGGAACGCCCCGCACAAAAGCCGCGTCAACCGGAGCAGGTGATTCTGGGAGCCAAATCTACGCGTTACAACAACATCGAACTGATCTTGAATAAACCCGCTTATCAAGCCCGCAACTCCAAATTTATTGTGGAAATGCCAAGCGGCCGCAAGGAGGTTTTGAAGAATGAGACGACCGAAAAACCCGCGGAGGCGGAGAGTAAAGATAACTCGTTGTTTGACTAAGAAGCTGTTTCAAATTTATTAATCTCGTTCTTTTTGGCTCTTTTCGCCCCTCTTTTCGCTCTGTAAATCCTCATTTAGCTCGCTAAAATCGGATTTACAGAACAAAAATAGGAACAAAATAGCTTTCAAATAATTTTGGTAACAAATTCAAATAGTTTCTAAACGGAGCCTTGACATAAAAACGACAACGTGGACACATTTTTAGGAATTACTTTTAATGGTATTTCACCGCACGTCGTGGTGATGGGTGCAATAGCACTTTTGCTTTTACTGGTTTCAGCACTCGTCTCGGGGGCTGAAACTGCTTTTTTCTCCCTCTCCAATAGCGACATACAGCGCATAAAAAAACACAATACCGCTTCGGCGGCTGCGATGCTGACACTCTTGAAAAATGTGGATGTGTTGTTGGCTACTATTTTGGTGGTGAACAACTTGGTCAATATCAGCATCGTGATTATCGTTGCCGGCATCATTGACTCGGTCTTCACCTTCGTACAGTTCGAATTCCTATTCAAGACCGTACTGGTGACCTTTCTGCTGTTGCTCTTTGGCGAGATTATGCCCAAGGTGCTGGCACAGACCGCCCCGCTGCGTTTCGCTACGTTTGTGGCGCGTCCGATGGTGTTGTTGCGCTGGCTGTTTTACCCGCTCTCCTATGTGCTGGTGCGCACCAGTAGCCGTATTAGCGAAAAGGCCGCACATCGTAGCGAGATCTCAATCGACGAACTGGCCGATGCGGTGGATATGGCGCAAAGTACTTCACACGAGGAGCATGTGATGCTCTCGGGAATCGTCAACTTTGTCAATACGGAGGTCGCTGAGATCATGAAGCCTCGCGTTGACATCACCGCTGTGGGGTTTACCGAGCCCTACGGGCAGGTGAAAAATACGATCATCAACTCCGGATTTTCGCGCATTCCTGTCTATGATCAGGATATAGATACCATCAAGGGGACGTTGTATGTCAAGGATTTGCTGCCCTACATCAACAATGGGGACGAATTCGGGTGGCAACAACTCATCCGCAAACCTTATTTTGTGCCGGAATACAAAAAAATCAATGACCTGCTGGAGGATTTCCAGAACAATAAGGTGCACATGGCTATTGTGGTCGACGAGTACGGCTCGACGCTCGGTTTGGTCTCGCTGGAGGATATTATCGAGGAGATCGTGGGTGAGATTTCGGACGAAAGCGATGCCGACGAATTTTCCTATACACGGCTCAACGAGAATACCTATCTCTTCGATGGGAAGACGCATATTGGTGATTTTGAGCGGATTCTCGCATTGGACGAAGAGACATTCTCCGATGTGCGGGGTGAAGCAGAAACGCTGGCCGGCTTGCTGCTTGAGCTCAAACGAGACTTCCTAAAAAAGGGCGAGAGCCTCACCTCTCACAACATCCGGTTTGTGGCGCAGTCGCTCGAAGGGGTGCGGATCGACAAAATAAAGGTCATCGTCAATGAATAACAAGCTCATTATCGAGCCCATTTACTCGTTATGCGAGGTGCAAAATCTTGTTCCGGAGCGTGATTGGCTGCTATCGCAGGCCTTTGGCTCCGAACAACGGCGGCGTGAGTTCCTCTCGTGGCGCGCGGTGGTGTATCGTGAATTGGGTGCGGTGGAGTTGGCTTACAATGCGGTCGGAGCTCCCGTGGTGGAGCACAGCAATGTATATATAGGTGTGTCGCACTGCCGCGGGCGAGTGGCTGTCTGTATTTCGGACAAGCCTTGTGCTGTGGATATTGAGCAGACGAAGCGCAATTTCCGCCGCGTGGCTTCTCGCTATATCTCCGAACAGGAACAGACGTTGAGCGATGATCCGTTGCTGCCGGCGGTGGTGTGGTGCGCGAAGGAGTGTTTATATAAATATGCGGGGCTTGCGGGGCTGGATTTTCTGCGGGATATACGGGTGACGCAACTTGATCTCAAGAGCGGCACAATCACAGGATGCATAAAAAATGGAGAAGCCGTAAGTCTCTTCCTGCGTGTGATTGACGAATATGTGGTCGTCTATGTACTCTAAACAGCTTCTAAACGGTTTCTAAACACCTTCTAAAAGGCTTCGGAGGCGGTGAATAAGAACGCCGACGAGCGTTTGTTATCCCACGGGAAAAGCGGATTTCCGAAGACTCCCCAACCATAATCCAGTCGGATGTTCATGCGGTTTTTGAACTCAAAGCGGTAGCCGCAGCCGAAACTGTATAAGGTGTTTTTCCAGCGGAACGAGTCGTGTCCCCAGATGTTTCCCACACCGAACCAGCCGACGATGCCGTGACGGCGGTAGATCCGCTGGCGCAGTTCGATCTGGGTCTCTACCATGTTGTCGTCCCGGTAGCGACCTTCATAATAACCGCGCATACGCTCCATGCCGCCCAGTTTCGCATACATGTGCCACGAGGGTTTGCCCAGCGTGAAGTCGGAATAGAGGTCGTAGGCAAGGATCATCCCCTTCCATAATTTCTGGTAGAAGTTAAACTGTGCGGTTATTTTGCCGAATGACTCTTGGGAGTTGCCGAGGAACTTGGGATAATATTTAGCCTCGACTTTCAAGAACACGCCTTTGTGGGGGCTTGTGATTACGTCGCGCGTATCGTACTGGGCGAAAATTCCCATGCCGACATTCATGGCATCCTTCTTTTCACCCATAGACTTGATATAATGGTCAAACGGATCGGCCAATTCGGGGTCATATAACCCTTGTTCATACAGATTTACAATCTCTTTTCCTGTTTTGGGTAACTCCTCGTAGGCTTGCTTTCCCTCCTCACTCGACAGGTATTCCAATGCTTCGGCATTCAGGTTGTTCGGGGTTGTTATAGCACCGGTATAGTCCAAACTCAGGCTCAGACCCGCATAAGTATGCGGCAGGAAGCTGGCACAACCCGCTGCACGTAGTTTATACATCGTATTTTTGATCGACTGCACGTAGCCGCTTTGTCCGTCGTTATAGCCCACACCATAGAAAGCACCCGGAAAATAGACGATAGCTCCCGAGTAGGAGAAGCGGTAACGGTTCTGTTTGAAGAAATTATCTCCGGCAAAGCGCGCCAGCACAAACTTTTCGGTTGTGATGTTGCCGTAGAAAGTGATGTTGGAGGGTGCTGTCACCGAATCGGTGCGATCCAGCCGATAGAGACCTGCAATCAGCACGCCTAATCCGAAGCCGATATCCGATGAATAGTTGGGTCCGGGAGCGATGCTCCAGTCCATTTTCTTCACAAAGGTGCGATCAATATTAGAACTGCCGTAATAGTTGATGATTCGACGGAAAAACCCCGGTTTCTTTTTTGCCGTAGGTGTGATTGCAGTCGAGTCCAATTTGGGTCCTCCGGCTCTCTCTGATGGAAATACCGGTATCGGAGAGGTTGCAATTGTGTGAATAGATTCTTCCGAGGTGTTGGTATTTTGTGCGGAGCCGCTTAGGATAATTCCAGCCAATAGGCCGATTGTCAGAACAAAACGTTGAATCTTTCTCATGAGTTGTTGGGATCGTAATAGGTTACAAAGATAGTATTATTTTTGATCTGATGCAAAATTGAACAAAAAAAGACATTCCTGTGACTTCACAGAATAGAGATTAATGCCTATCTTTGTCGCACCATGAAACAAGCCGTAACGCCACTCTCTTTGGGTACAGACCCGCTCTCGTCGCTACTTCTACGATACGCTATTCCGTCTATTATTGCCATGACCTCGTCATCGCTGTACAATATAATCGACAGCATATTTATCGGTCATGGGGTGGGGGCGCTGGCCATCTCCGGCTTGGCTCTGACCATGCCGTTGATGAATCTGGCTTCGGCATTTGGTGCAATGGTCGGTATCGGTGCGGCGGCCATTATTTCCATTCGACTGGGGCAGGGTAATCGCCGAAGTGCCGAGCAGACGTTAGGTAATGTGGTGCTGCTCAATCTAATAATTGGTGTTGTTTTCACCGTTGTAGGGCTGCTTTTTCTCGATCCCATTCTCTATTTCTTCGGCGCGAGTGATCAAACCATCGGCTATGCGCGCGATTTTATGCAGATTCTGCTCTGTGGCACGGTTATCACCCACCTCTATCTGGGGTTGAACGAGGTGCTGCGGGCTTCGGGTTATCCGGGTAAGGCGATGATGATCATGCTGACGGCGGTGGCTGTGAACATCGTATTGAATCCCCTGTTTATCTTCGGCTTCGGGTGGGGCATCCGCGGGTCGGCACTGGCTACGGTGATTGCACAGGCTACGGCGTTGTGTGTTTCGCTGCTGCACTTCTCTTCACCGCACAGTTTTCTCCATTTCAAGCGGGACATTTTTCGCTTACGTACGAAGATCGTCAGCGGGATTCTCTCCATCGGGCTGGCACCCTTCATGCTTCATCTCTGTGCCTCGATCGTGGTGATTTTTGTGAATAAAGCCTTGAAGTTGAGCGGTGGCGAAATGGGTGACCTATATATAGGTGCTTACGGAATCATCAATCGGGTGGTGCTGCTGTTTGTGATGACGGTGGCGGGGTTGAACCAAGGCATGCAGCCTATTGTGGGCTACAACTACGGGGCTAAGCAGTATGACAGGGTGATCAAAACGCTAAAAATGACCATTTTTTGTGCCGTATGCGTCACCACAACAGGCTTCTTGATCGGACAGTTGTTTCCGCGACAAGTGGCCATGCTCTTTGTGGGAGCAAACGGTGGTGCGGATGCCGCGCAGTTGATTGCCGTGGCGCAGACCGGTTTGCAGACGGTGCTGATCCTCTTCCCAATTGTCGGATTCCAAATTGTGACTTCGAATTTCTTTCAATACATAGGCAAGCCTAAAAAGGCGATTCTGCTCTCGATGACCCGCCAAATGCTTTTCTTGGTGCCGTTACTGATTATCCTGCCGCGCCATTTTGGCACCATGGGGGTCTGGATCGCCATGCCGATTGCCGACTCCATTGCAGCTCTATTGGCGGCGGTGCTTCTCTTTTTCCAAATTCGCAAACTTCGTCGAGAACCTCGGGCGGAAAAAAGCATATAGAAACCATGAAAATTACAGAGCCACGGCTGGCGAAGAACTTAAATACGGAGCCACAGGCAGTTGCCAACTGCTTCCAAAAGGAGGATACCGAGAACCTCTTGTGTAAAAACAAGGACTTTCGGGCGGTCAATGTGCAGCATTTATCGGTGCAGTCCTGCGTGTTCGAAGGGTGCAATTTTGGGGCTTGCGCGATGCGGGAGTCGCAATTTTCGGATGTTATTTTTCGCAACTGCGACTTGTCGAATGTCAACCTGCAAACGTGCGGATTCCACCGAGTGCAATTCTTCGATTGCAAATTAATCGGTGCCAATATGAGTGAATCAACCCTCTATCAGCTGCTTTTTAGTGGCTGTAAAGCGCAGTATATCAATTTATCTCAAGGGAAGTTCCGCTATGTGTGCTTCGATGACGACGACCTGCGCAGTGGCGGACTGGACAGTTGCAAATTAGAGCAGGTCGAATTTGTGAAGTGCAATCTGATGGAGGCCGAATTTCACCGAACACCCCTGTCTGGGATCAATTTTACCGACTCCAACATCACCAACCTGCGCGTCACGGCTCTCGTCGAGAACGAATTGCGGGGTGCCGTTGTCTCACCGCAGCAGGCTTTGGAACTTGCTTATTTACTTGGAATTGTTGTGAGGTGACGATTCGTATATCTGGTCTGTATTCTCTGTGTATTATGAAAATAATTTAATTATTTTATAAAAAATATTAATAAACATTTGGTAGTCTCGTTTTTCCGCCCTACATTTGCAGAGTCTTAAAAGTAAAATATTTTAAGATTTAACTAAAATTATTTAATTATGATGACAAATGTGAGCCGGTGGTTTTACACCGCATTGACCCTGCTGGGTGAGAGTATTTTGGTTGGAGAGACTTATCGTTACAATAAGTAAGGTTCCAACTTTTTTTTGAACTATTAAAATTTCACGATAAGGAGTACCCGACCCGCAACAGGTCGGGTGCTCTTGTTTTTAGAAGCTGTTTGAATTTGGTGCCGAAGTTATGGATCAAGATGAAATTCCGCTGGGAAAGAGTCGGTGAAAAGTGGATCAGCCGGAAATACACACCCGATCCTCGAGCCTGTCGAGAGGTCGCAAAGACTTTGAAAACACACCACACGATCCTCGAGCCTGTCGAGAGGTCGCAAAGGTACGGTGCTGATTGTCTTTGCGACCTCTCGACAGGCTCGAGGATCGTGAAATGTGTTGTCCGACCTTTGCGACCTCTCGACAATCGTGAACGTTTCCTGTTTGAGCAAATCCCTACACGATCCTCGGGTCTAATTTATTCGTCCCATCGGGTTTTGCACTTGATTCTGATTTTGCGATTGCTCAATGGGGTGTCGCATCTGGCATGGTTGCAACAGACCCTTTTATTCCGAAGTCTCCGCCAGACGGCGGTGGCCGATCGGGCAGGTTTCGCAACGGCGATAGGCGCAATATTCGGTGGCGAGTTGCAACAGAGCCTGTGATTCGAAGGCATTGTGCGGGGTCAGCCCCCACGCCTGCCAACCTTTCATATAGGTGTTGTCTTCCGGGGGGAGTTGCTCAAGCAGGGTGATGGCTCGATCACGCAGCGATTCGTTGCTGATGTAACTGCCATAGGCATACTGCATAATGGCCACCAAGTTGATGCCCATTAGGTTCGCTTTGAACTGTCCGATGCGCTTGGGTGTGGCTCCGCTCGTGATGCCGGGGATGTGATGCGTGCGCCAATAGTCGGAGGCCTCCGTGCAGAAGAGTTGACAAATATCTGACAGATTGCAGCAGCACAGTGATTTATCCATGACAAACTCGTGTTGCAGAAAGAACACCGCAGCCTGCGCTATGCGCAGCACAGGGTGGTTGGTGGGATGAATACGCTCCAGATTCCACTCGGAAGTGTGCATCGGTTCAATCTTATATTTGCCGGCGTAGTACTCAAAATCACGTCGCAAGTTGAGCGTATATTCGTCATTGGAATAGAGATCCAGCAGCCCTGAGCAGCCGAACAACATTGACTCCACGGCGTGCAGCGAGAGCCTTTCGCGCAGGATCATCGGGTAGGTGACCCGGCGGGCAAGTGTGAGAAAGGCCTCCTGATTTTTCTTGTCGCCCAGCGTGCGGAAATACATCAGATAGAAGGTCTGATTCCAATTGGTGTCCGCTTCTTGGTAGAGTTGATGAACGGCATCGTACTTTCGTTGTAGCCGGTCATAGATCAAAGTTGTGTAGAGTTCGTTGCGGTGCAACGCATTCTGCGCAGATAGGAATTCGCCACAGACACACGACGCAGCTCCTGCCTTCAGCCGATTCAGCGTTCGGGTCGCCTGCTCCGCGGTCATGGTTTAGAAAAGATTGAGTTCCAGCAATGCCTCCTCCGACATCATGCTCTTGTCCCACATGGGATCGAAGGTCAGGATGACATTCACTGCCGTCACACCCTTCACTTTCCCCACCTGCATGTTCACATCTTCGACCAGCATATCGGCCATCGGGCAGTTGGGTGCAGTGAGGGTCATACGAATTGTCGCCACACCGTCGGGTGCATAGTCAATTTCGTAGATCAGCCCCAAATCATAGATGTTGACGGGAATTTCCGGATCATAGACGTTCTTTAGTGTGAGAACAATATCTTTTTCAACCTGTAAAATCTCTTCGGGTGTCATAACCATATTTATTTATTTTGTTGAGAATGCCAGCGCATAGAGCCGCATCTGTTTGATCATCGACAGCAACCCATTGCTGCGCGTTGGAGATAGATTGGCACTCAGGCCAATGGCATCTATAAAATAGAGGTCTGTCTCAAGAATATCTTGCGGCGTGCGACCGCTGAGTACCCGAATCAACAAGGCAATAATGCCCTTGGTGATGATGGCATCGCTGTCTGCGGTGTAGCAGACCTTGCCCTCTTTGAATGCCGCATCGATCCAAACCCGCGACTGACATCCTTGGATCAGGTATTGTTCCGTGCGGTGTGCGGGGGCAATAACGGGAAGCGAATCGCTCAATTCAATCAAGTAGTTGTATTTGTCGAGCCAGTCGTCGAATAATGCAAACTCCTCAATGATTTCGTCTTGTACTTTATCCATAATCAATTACTTACTATTTCAGTCAGCACCGAGCCTTCCGATGCCGCAGGACAACTGATGTTGAGCAGGCGTGCCAATGTCGGAGCCACCGAGCTCATCTCCACGGGGTGCGCCACTGTTTGGCTCTCCACGTCCGGGCCGTAGAAGATCAGCGGTACCCGGTTGTCGTAACCATACATAGATCCCGATGCCGAACGACACCGGTCGCGCTCCTCAATCCATCCGGGCATAAGGTTGATAATCACATCTCCCGAACGCCGCGGGTAAAAACTATTTTGCATCTTTTGTGCATAGCCGCTGCCGAAGTAACTCGTCCGCATGGCTGTTGCCGAGAGTGCATGTGACACCCCGCGAAACTGCATGACGAAGATGGCGGTCTCGTTCTGTAATTCGGCAAGATTGAGACCTCTCTCATAGATCAAATTGTGATTCAGGTAGATACATTTATCCTCATACTCTAAGACCCACGCCCCCACGCCGTAACGCACATTCAAGAAACTGTTTACAATCACCTCAAACTGGCGGGTATTGAATCGATCCGTAGGCTCTTTTCCCAGATCGTAGGAGGGGCTGGTGCCGTGATCAGAGGTTAACACCACCAGCGCATTACCATCTTTGGCTTGCGCATAGACAAATGTCAGAAAATCAGATAGATCCTTGTCTAATCTGTAATACATATCTTCCATCTCGACCGATTCGGGCCCGTAGGCTTCAGCAATCGTGCGGGAGGTGTCAAGGCAGATATTCAGTACATCGGGAATGGTGTCCGCACCCAGCCGAAACTGGGCAATGGCCATTTTTGCAAACCCAAGCGTTGCCGTGTTACCGGCCGGTGTGTAGCGCATCCGATCACGGTCGTCGTGGAGGGTTAGCAACGGTTTGACCGCCTTCTTTTTCTGCTTCAGCTCCTTCGCGGTGGGATTGCTCCATGCCACATCCCAACGACGTGTATTCAGGTAGTTCTCCCGCGGGAGGAGTGTATTCCATTGATCGTAGAGGTAGGAGAGGGTGAAGCCCTCTTTGTTCTGACGATGCACCCAGTTGGGCAACTCCGCCACGTAGTAGGGGGATGATGACCAATCGCAGCGCAGGCTATCCATCCAGAAAGCTTGCCCACCTTTCCCGCTCATCACGATTGCCGAAACAGGATCCATTGCCACGGAGACCAACTGGCTTTTGGGCGAATATTGCAGCAGTGTCTCGCCCAAGGTGGGGGCAATGAGGTTGCGCGGTGAATAGGCAGCCCCCTCCCCGATAAGGCTGACGGGTGTATTCTCCACGTAGTCGCGCCAATGTGCCGAAACCACACCATGTGTCGAGGGTAAAGCCCCCGTGGTGAGCGTGGCAAGCGAAACGGGCGTGGTAGTTTGCTGGTAGTTATACCTGCTGTCGGTGTATTGTGTCCCGTCGTGCAGTAGCCGCAACAAACCTGCTTTCGTGAAGTTGTGTGCGTAGCGATCCAGATCTTCTGCACGCATCGAGCTGACAACAATGTTGACAATCAAATTGGGCTTTTTTGCAAAAGTATCCACACAAAAGAGGGTGAGAAAGAGTATGAGCGTAAATCTATATTTCATTGTCGCGGTTTATTGGAGCGCAAATTTACAAATTTATTCGACTATTCGGACGTATAATGTTTGAAAAGTTCCACCTCGGTGCTGAAATCAATTTCAGGAAGAGTGGCGATCTGTTCCAACTGTTTCTTGCAAAAAGTTTTATAGGCAGCTCCCGTCGGATATTGCGGACGATGGCACGCGGCGGCGGTGATCCGCACAATTTGCGGCAGCAACTGCTGCGCACGTTCACTCAGTGCGGCAGCCGCAAATTTCTCCCAGACGTATTCTATGGCTTGAGGTGCCGGATGTATCAGGTCGTCGGCATAGTAACGGTAATCGCGAAGATCGTCCGTAATAATCTCATAAGCAGGAAAGTAGTGCGTGTTTCCGAACGAAGCGGTTAATTCCGCAATAGCCAGTTTCAGCGTCGCCTTGCTCAAGAAATTCTCATCCAGTCCGTCGTTTATGTGCCGCACAGGACTCACTGTGAAAATCACCTCTTTGTCCGCCAATATCGTGCCAATAAGTTTGGAAAATTCATCGACGATCTCGTTTACCGTCAGCCGACAGCGCACGAATTCAGCCGATGGCCGCTTGTGGCAGTTGGCCACCACCTGTCCTTTGTGGCGAAAGACCCACGCGGTGCCGAAGGTGAGCAATACCTGATCCGCATCGTGCAGCGCCTGTGCCCCTAATTGTCGCGCAGCATTCATCTTGTCTAACGCCCTCGCAGCCGACGGATCCGAAAACCCGCCATGGAAATCGTAGTTGAACCACAACCCATCCCCTTGGTGTAAGTCGCTGGCCAAGAGTGGAGCCGGATCAGCAAAACTACGCAGTGCGGTGCTGATGGAAAGGGGGTTGAAAAGCACACCGACGGGATTGGTCGTCACGTGAAATTTCGACTGCGCCAGCCGTGCCGAAACACTTTCGGCAAAACATGAGCCCAGTGACAAAATGTGATTTTCATGCCCTATCTTTTTATCAAATGGGGCAATCTTGATTTCTGTACGGAATTTCATAAGGCGAAAGGCTTTAAGAAGCTGTTTTGAGTTGTTGACAAAAGTATTGTAACTATGGTTTTTTCGCAGCGATTATCCGATCGATGTAGGCACGGATTTTCGGCGAGGGGTCTTCCCATGTATCCGGTTTCAGCACCTTGCCGTCTTTGGGGTTGTAGTGCGGTTTGCCGTCGGGCCAGAGTTTTGCCATGTTGGCCTTCTGCACAATTTCAAACAGTTCGTCTGCCTCAAGACCCATTTCAACCAACGTTCCCAATGCGAAATACAGAAGGTCGATCATGGCATCCGCCTGCTCGTATATATCTTTCGAAACCAGAAATTCAGCCACCTCTTCGTTCATCCACTTGCCTCGACTCAAGGCTCGTTTGGTCTCGATCATGCAGGGCGACTCAGCCACAGGATGCCCGAATTTCTCGTGAAATTCACGTACATCACACCATTCTTTTTTCATATTTTTTCAACTTGTTATTTTCATACGGCAAAAGTAGGGAAAAATTCCTGCATTTTTGTATCTTTGCGCAAAATTAAGGCGGTACTCCGCACAACCTATGCAAATCACCAAAGCCGAATTCAAATGCAGCTCCGAACGTGTCTCTCAAGTACCCAAAGACGACTTGAAGGACATCGCATTCATCGGGCGCAGCAACGTGGGTAAATCGTCGCTGATCAACATGCTCACCGGCCACGGCGGCCTTGCTAAAGTATCGGGGACACCGGGCAAAACACGTCTTATCAACCATTTTCGCATAAATTACACTTGGTATCTGGTGGATCTGCCCGGTTACGGCTATGCCCGTGCCTCGAAAAATATACGGGATGAATTTTCGAAACTCATCACCAATTATGTGCTCAAATGCGAGAAGATGCACTTCCTGTTTGTGCTGGTGGATGCGCGACTGGAACCACAGAAAATTGACCTGCGGTTCATCGAGATGCTGGGCGAAAACGGACTTCCGTTCGGGATCATCTTCACCAAGGCCGACAAAGTCACCCAATCACAACTTGCAAAAAATATCGAGCAGTATAAACATACGTTGGCCGAGCAGTGGGAGGAGTTGCCTCCAATGTTCTGTACCTCAAGTGCAAAAGGTACGGGTCGAGAGGAGATTTTAGACTTTATTGATAAATGTTTAACTGATTGTTGAAAAAAGTTAACCGTTGTCGGCCATTTTTACGTCGTATTGTAATATCTTTGTAGTATCAAATTTCCCGAAAATATTATGGCTATCCACAAAATCAAATTCTTTGCAGGTCGAGATTCTCTATATCTCGCCCAAAAGATCGTAGACAGTTACGGCACAACACTCGGAGAATCAGAGGTTTTGCAATTCAGTGACGGCGAATTTCAACCTTGCTTCAACGAGTCGATCCGCGGCTGCACGGTATTTATCATCCAATCGACATTTCCGCCTTCGGACAACTTGATGGAGTTGTTGATGATGATCGATGCAGCACGACGCGCCTCGGCCTACAAGGTCTGCGCCGTAATGCCCTATTTCGGCTGGGCACGACAGGATCGGAAAGACCGTCCTCGGGTGCCGATTGCGGCCAAGTTGGTAGCCAATATGCTGATGGCTGCCGGTGTGGATCGTATCATGACCATGGATCTGCATGCCGATCAGATACAGGGATTTTTTGATGTTCCTGTGGATGCACTCTATGCCAGCGGAATATTCATACCTTATATAAAAAGCCTTCAGATCGAAGATCTCTCCATCGCAGCTCCCGATATGGGTGGTGCCAAACGCGCTAATACCTACGCCAAGTTGCTTGGTACGCCGATTGTCATTTCACACAAGGAGCGCGCAAAAGCAAATGTGGTGGGCAAGATGACCGCCATCGGGGAGGTGGAAGGTCGCAACGTGATCATCGTGGACGACATGATTGACACGGCCGGCACGATCTGCATGGCCGCAGATATGCTGATGGCTCGCGGTGCCAAGAGTGTCCGGGCTGCGATCACTCACCCGATCCTTTCGGGAAAGGCCTACGATCGGATCAATGCCAGTGCGTTGCAGGAGGTGATCGTAACGGACACCATTCCATTGAATCCAGAGCAAGATCTCCACAAATTTACGGTGATGTCGGTTGCTGATCTCTTCGCGGATGTGATCGAACGTGTGCACAACTACAAAGAGATCTCCTCGATCTTCTTCAAATAAAAATAAAGGCTGTATTTGAATTTACCCCCAAAAGTTTTTTGTCTAACTTTTGGGGGTATTTTTATGGGAGCACATTATTCGTTATCTATTAAGCAAGAGATTGCCCGTCTGTATCGTGCTGGTTGTGGGCGCGTTAGAATCAGGATGAAAGTTCCGGCTCCTCGAGCTTGTCGAGAGGTCGCAAGGTCACGATGCGTCATGTTGAATG
>JAVXCD010000027.1:0-14621 GCA_036659655.1 Alistipes sp. | reverse complement strand
GCAAAGGCAATCAGCACCGTGACCTTGCGACCTCTCGACAAGCTCGAGGATCGCGAACTGTTCAAAGTCTTTGCGACCTCTCGACTGGCTCGAGGATCGGGTGGGGTTTATACAATGGAAGATGGTTTTCCGCCTGCATGGCGAAATCGCATGGCGAAAATTGCGGAATTTGGAATCATTCTTGCTTCGACTCAGATCATACACCGACCTTAGCCATGAATTTTGCGCGATCGACGATGTAGCGAATGTGAATACCCTCACCGATCATGCCCTCAGCATCTCTGGCACCAACGTTGAAGGTCAACTTCCGACCATCGATCTCCGTAAGAATGGCGGTCGCAATGATTTGGGCTCCGTCACCCGAAGGCTTGATGTGGGTGACATTCATCTCCGCACCTACGGTCGTTGCACCTGCGGGCAACTCCGTGGCCACCGCCGTCATCGCCGCATTTTCCAACAGAGCCACCATGGCCGGTGTGGCGAACACCCGTAGATCACCCGATCCCATGGTCACGGCCATATTCTCTGCCGACACCGTCGCACGACTTTGTGCGGAAATTCCTTTTACTAACATACTATACTGTTTTTGAAAATCGTTTAATAACATATCTAAATAATCATTATCTTTGCAAAAGTAATAAATATTTATCAACGATGAAAAAGTGCATCTTACTGCTACTTGCAATTCTTTTTAGTGTGCCCAACATCTGTGCCCAAAGTGGCCCCGGTTATTGGCATCAGAGTTGGGAGGTGCAAAATGGCGATTCCATTGCAGTGGTGCATATTTTACCTGTTTATATCTTCAGCCGTCCGGTGGATATGCGCCGCTATCGGCGGTTGGTGGATGCAGTGAAAAAGGTCTATCCCGTCGCCAAATTGGCACGCGAAAAGATGGCACACATGGAGGAAAATCTACGCAACCTGCCGACAAAAAAGGCGCAGAAAGCCTACATCAAGGAGATTTATAAGGAGATTAAAGACGAATATACCCCCGTCTTGAAGAAGATGACCCGCACACAGGGCAAAGTGTTGCTGAAGTTGATCGACCGCGAGACGGAATATACGGCCTACCAAATATTGAAAGAGTTTCGCGGAGGCTTTGTAGCCGGATTTTGGCAGGGCATGTCTCGGATTTTCGGACAGAACCTCAAGTCGCAATACGACAAGGAGGGTGAAGATAAGATCATCGAGCAGATCATCATCTACTACGAAGCCGGACTTTTATAAATAAAATTTAGAAACCTATAAATTCTCATTTAGCTCGCTAAAATCGGATTTACAGAACAAAAACAGGAACAAAAATAGCGTTTAAATAACTTCGGTAACAAATTCAAACAGCTTCTTAGAATAGACTACTCGATCGGTGTCTAATGCCGGTCGGGAGGTATGCTGTAATTCAGTTTAAACAGAAAACAAATGAATGAGGATCTTTTGAAACAGAAAGTCCAGCGATGGATTGTCTCCCTCTCCGTGTTGCTATTGTGCGGGAAGTTTTTGGCCTTCCTGCTCACCAACTCGGTCGGCATCCTGACCGATGCCATGGAGAGTATTGTCAACGTGACGGCCGGCTTCATCAGCCTGTATAGCCTGCGCTGGGCGGCCAAGCCCAAAGACAAAGAACATCCCTTTGGACACGGCAAGATCGAGTTAGTCTCTGCTTCGATCGAAGGGTTGCTGATCTTCATTGCCGGCAGTTTGATTATCTATGAGGGATTTGTACGGCTGTTTGTCCCCTCCTCGATCGACAAATTGGATGTGGGTATTGTGGTTGTGGCAGCAGCCGGCGTGATCAACTACATCATGGGCTGGTACAGCATTCGCATCGGCACCAAATACAACTCCATCGCGCTGGTGGCGGGTGGTAAGCACCTGCAATCGGACACCTACTCTACCATCGGTCTGGTAATCGGTTTGGTGTTACTTTACTACACAAAAATCGGTTGGATAGATAGTGCGCTGGCCTTGATTTTCGGCTCGATCATCGTGTTTACGGGCATCTCGATCCTGCGCAAGACCGTGGCTAATTTACTGGACAAAGCCGATGATAAGATATTGCAGGCCATGGTGCAGAGCATTGCCGCACACAGACAACCGGACTGGATTGACATACACAACACAAAAGTGATCAAGTACGGGAGTTCGCTCTATGTGGACTGCGATTTGACACTGCCGTGGTATTACAATGTCAAAGAGAGCCATGCTGTGTGCAACGCTCTAAAAGAGACCTTGATGAGTGAGTTTTCCGATCGTGTGCAGGTCTCCATCCACTCCGATCCTTGCGACGGGGAACATTGCAAATTCTGCTCGGTGTCGCACTGCCCGCATCGCAAAGTTGCTTTCAGTTTGTTGCCGGAACTAACGTTGAGCGAGATCACCCAGAGTGATGAAGAGAGAAATGAATAGTTCGGAAAATTTCTTAACATTGAATTATTATTTATCTTTGCAGTCAAAATAGACTTATTATGTTTGAAAATTTAACCGATAAACTCGAACGGTCGTTTAAGATACTCAAGGGCGAAGGCCGTATTAGCGAGATCAACATCGCCGAAACCCTCAAGGAAATTCGTCGTGCGCTGATTGATGCCGACGTTAACTACAAGGTAGCTAAGTCATTTACGGACGAAGTGAAGGCGCAGGCCTTAGGACAGGACGTGCTGAAATCCGTGAAGCCGGGGCAGATGATGACCAAAATCGTCCGCGATGAGTTAGCCGCCCTGATGGGTGGTACGGCTACCGACATAAAATTGGAGGGTACGCCCGCCGTGCTACTCATTGCGGGTCTGCAAGGTTCGGGTAAAACCACTTTCTCCGGTAAATTAGCCTCCTTTCTCAAAACGAAAAAGGGCCGTCAAGTGTTACTCGTGGCGGGTGATGTCTACCGTCCGGCGGCCATTGACCAGTTGAAGGTCTTGGGCGGACAGATCGGCGTGGAGGTCTACACCGAGGACGGCAACAAGAATCCGGTGCAGATCGCCGAAAATGCCATCACCTACGCTCGTCAGAAATCATATAACGTGGTGATCATCGATACGGCAGGTCGTTTGGCTGTAGATGAAGCCATGATGCAGGAGATCACCGCCATCAAAGCCTCCGTCAAGCCGTGCGAAACACTCTTTGTGGTGGATGCCATGACGGGACAGGATGCTGTGAATACAGCCAAAGAGTTTAACAATCGTCTCGATTTTGACGGCGTAGTGCTCACTAAATTGGATGGTGATACCCGTGGTGGAGCAGCTATTTCGATCCGCTCAGTGGTGAATAAACCGCTGAAGTTTGTGTCGAACGGTGAGAAGATGGATGCCCTTCAGGTATTTCATCCCGAACGGATGGCCGACCGAATCCTCGGCATGGGTGACGTGGTATCGCTCGTGGAACGTGCACAGGAGCAGTTCGACGAGGTGGAAGCCCGTAAACTGAAGAAGAAGATCGTCAAAGATCAATTCAACTTCAACGACTTCATCAGCCAGATCGGTCAGATAAAGAAAATGGGCAACCTCAAGGATTTGGCTTCGATGATCCCCGGCATGGGCAAGGCTTTGAAAAATGTAGAAATATCGGACGATGTGTTCAAGCAAACCGAGGCAATCATCGGCTCGATGACCCCGATCGAACGAGAGAAACCGGAGATTATCAATGCCCGTCGTCGCGAACGTATCGCCAGCGGCAGCGGCACCACCATGGCGGATGTAAACCGACTGATGAAGCAGTTTGAGGATACACGCAAAATGATGAAGGCCGTAGCGGGCGGGAACATGAAGATGCCCAAGATGCCCGGCGGCATGCAGCCACGACGCTAAGACGCTGTTTGAAATTTATTAATCTCGTTCTTTTCGGCTCTTTTCGCCCCAGTTTTCAGGATAAAATCACCTACGATCCTCGAGTTTGTAGCGAGATCGCAAAATCACAGTGCTGATTGCCTTTGCGACCTCTCGACAAGCTCGAGGATCGTGTATTGTGTTGCCTGTGTAACTTTGCGACCTCTCGACAGGCTCGAGGATCGTGTATTGTGTTGCCAGTGTAACTTTGCGACCTCTCGACAAGCTCGAGGATCAGGAACGTTTTCTATTTGAGACAAGGGCAAAAACCTATCCGCCAACAAGAATTACAAATATCTCTATTTTATTGGTTTATAACCATGTGCCCGCAACCAATCGCGGTTGTAACCTTTGTAGTTGAAATGCCAATATTCGGAACGAAGAGGTCGATAGCCCGCTTGTGTCATGACGTAACGCAGCAATTCCCGATTTGCCTTGGCTGCGGCTGAAATTTTCCCTGTGCGCACCAATTCATCCTCTTTGTCGATGTTCGACTCACTGAACAGGTGATCGACCTTCACACCCATGGTGATGGTATCTTGAAGCAGAATATCGTAGATGGTCACATCGACCGCAAAACCATAGTTGTGAGTGCCACCGCCTTTGGCCGGATTCGAAGCGTAATTCTCTGACGGCGTACCCTTCACGGTGTCCCACAGTACTTGCTGAATAGACATGGGGCGGCTCGCATCGCACACAAACAACCGATAGGAGGGATGGATCTTTCGCAGCAGATTTTGCGCCTGCAGCAATGCCTGTGCAGCATCAGGATGTAAATAGGCCTCTCTCAGATCCGTATACAAGATCCTGCCGGTGAAATTATCCGCTTTTGCGTACATCAGATCTACCCGAATGGAGGGATCCATTTCGGCAATATTTATCAACCCCAGTTGCTCCATTTGCAGGGCGGCCGCACTTTTTTTCTGCGCAAAGCCCACACCGGGCAGGAGCAATAGAGCCACTATAAACCATTTCATTTTCATTGATTCTATTTTGTTACAACACAAAAAAATTGTCAACCTGAACGATGAAACTGTTTTAAATCTCGCTCTTTTCGCCCCGGTTTTTGCCCTATAAATTCTCATTTAACTCGCTAATGATGTCTCATCGGGGGACGCATCATCCCTCCGGGCATCCGCATGCCACCCTTTGGACGAAGCGTCTCGGAGCCGTCGTAGTCCTTCATGTTTGTCGACGCATTCTTGCCGAAGCGGCGCAGGTTGTAGACAAATTTCACCATGTAGTAGCGTCCGATAACACTATTTGTCGCGTTCTGCGTCCAACCGGAGCCCGTTGTGCGGACAAAAGCTTGATTCTGATTGAACAAGTCGTTCACGCCGATGCTGATCTCACCCCGCTGATTCTTAAATACTTTCTTGCCGAGGAACGCATTGCACAGCACATAGGAGTCGTCGTAATTGTTAGAGAAACCGATGTATTGAGTGTAAGCCGCACTGGCGGTGAAGGTGAATCCTTTCCAGAAGACAAAGCGTAAATTTCCGGATGCCATGTGGTTGAAATAGCGGTTTTTCATGCCCGACGAAGCCAACGAGTTGGTCGCCTCGTTGTAGGTGCCATTCCACGACAAGGTGAAATCTATATTTTCCGAGATGTTGCTACCCAAGACCACACCGGCATCGTAGCCGATGTTGCGCGCATCGTTGCGTTCGCCGTTGATCATGCTTGGGATGATCGCGTAGTTCACACCCGCCGAGAGGTTTAAGTTGGATTTAAGGAATCCAATGGGAAGACCGTAACTCAAATAGGTGCGCAGATTCCAGTAGCCATCCATATTCTCCGGCTGCGAGTATTGGAAAGGATGGTAGATCACGTCGGTGCCTGTGCCATCGGGAATCTTAATCTCCTTGTTGTACTCGACACTGTTTGCGATATAGTTCGAGGTGTTTTGCATGGAGAGCATCCACATGAAAGTCCGTCCCTTCTCCATGTTCGAATTTACATAGTGAAAATTGATGCTATGCGTGTAGGAGGGGCGCAAGTCGGGATTTCCCTTCGAAATATACTGCGTGTTAGAGACATCGTAGATATTTTGCAGGTTCTGCACCTCCGGATTTTCCGTGTAGGAACGAACATACAGTCGCAACATATTTTCGCGGTTGATGTTGATTTGTCCCATGAAGAAGTAGGTCACATCGTTATACGAATGTTTGATCTTCTCGGTATTGCTCCTTACAACCTGCCCGTCGAGGGTCGAATTCTGGTAGTAGACGTTGGCCACAAAGGTGTTTTTCTCTTTGGCATAGCGGAAGCCGGGACCGACGCGGTGAATCATGTAGCCACTGCTGTACGCATTGGACAGCAGGGGGTCGGGTGTCGCGAGGTTGATTTGATCGAAGCCGCCTAAACTCGTATAGGATTTCTTGTCCCGCTCTTCGTATTGGTAGTTGGCGCGGTAGCTGAAACTCAACTGCGCATATTTGGCTACGGGCTCTGTGTACTCGATATTTGCTCGCAAGTCATAACTGTTGGAGGGCGCTGAGATCCGCTGGTAGCGCAATTCGAGGGGGGCATAGGGGTAATTCACGTAGGGCGGGAACTCCGGGCCGGTGGCAGCCTCCGGATCAAACGGAGTCGCTTTTGCCTGATTGGACCACGACAGGGCATTGTTGCCGTTGTCGCTATATCGTCCCGATGCGTCCACGGTGACGGTGCGCCCCGGCTTGCCCAGCTTCACCCGATAGATGGCCGACAGACGGGCATTGTAACCATTACGGGACCCCTCGTTGTAGTTGTCCACGATGTTATAACCGCTCTGACCAAACTGAAAACCATGGGTGGTGCTTAGCGGATCGTTCGACTGATAACTGAACGAAGGGCGGATCATCAGGTTCTGATTTTCCGAAATTTTCCATTCCAAACGACCATTCAACCTGTGATTAAAATTCTTGGTCTCAGAATAGCCCTCGTTGGTCAGCGTATCGATCGGCGAAGGGGCCTCATACCATTTATCGCTGGTGGAGATGTTGGTCGTATTCGAATTGTTGAAGAAGTAACTGCCTTGAAATGTCAATTTTTTCCGTTTGCCCCACGTGTCGGAGTAGTTCAAACCGATCGCGTTGACCGAAGCCACCCCACTCTGTGGTCGCATCATGTATTGTCCCACGCCACGACCTCCGTGTCCGCCACGGCCACCGCCCGAACTGCCCGTCACGCCTAAAATATCCTCGAAAGAGAAATTCTGCTGGTTGACATTATTGAAAAGCCCGATCACGGATAGACGACTGTCGCCACTGAAAACATTGACATTACCGCCTGCAATGTATTTATTTTTAGCCTCGGTTTTCGTATCGGCATCGTAGCCATAACCGGCATAGAGTTGTCCGAACTGACCTCGACGCATATTCTCGTGGGTGACGATGTTGATGGCTTTGAAACCCTCGCCATCATCCATGCCCGAAAATTCGGCGGCATCGCTCATCTTGTTATACACCTCCACTTTATCCACCGCCTGCGCCGGCAGTGATTTGATGGCAGAGGAGACATCCTCGCCAAAGAACTCTTTGCCATCGACATAGATCTTCTTCACCGTCTCGCCTTGCGCCTCGATAGCTCCATCGGTGATGGTGATACCGGGCATCTTCTTGAGCAACCCTTCGACATCGGCATCATTGGCCACCTTGAATGATTTCGCACTGTAACTGACCGTATCGCCTTTCTGAGAGGTTCTCAACCCCTTGACCTCCTTCACCACGGTCGCAATCTGTGTGGTGGAGGGCACAAGCATGATTTTACCCATGTTATAGGTCGCAGCCGAGAGGGTGATCTCTTTCTCCACATTGTCGTAGCCGATAAAAGAGATGGCTATTTTGTACTTTCCGTAGGCCAGCCCTTGCTCTTTGACGCTTCCCTTGTAACCCGATGTGAGGTATTTCTGTTTGTCGGGATGCTTCAATGGCGTAATCTCAATCACGGCTCCGGAAATTCCCTGATTAGACTCGGCATCTATGACGGTTGCGGTGAGGATACCGGTCTGTGCCGATACGGTGAAAGCCAGCAATGTAAGTAGCGTGGATAGCAGTATTTTTCTCATGGTGTTCTCTCGATGTTAATTTGTGGTGCGAAGATACGCGATTTATCCTATGTATAGATCGAAGAGGTCGGTGAATCGCCAAAAAAAAGGTGTCAACCGACTTTGCTGACACCTTTTTAGAAACTGAATCTATTTTTTGTTTTTCCTGTTGCAAGGTGCCTGTGGGCAGTTTTGTATTTTCGGACATTCGGCACTCCTCATGCCGTCTCTACGGTTTTCGTGGCGACGGGCTTTCCGCATCTCCTGCCACTTTGCAAACTGCTCTTCGGTCAGAATGCCTTTCATCTTCTCGACCTTGGCCTTGCGCATGGCCGTCATGCGGTCTTGCTGTGCCTGTTGCGCCTTCGCATTTTCGAGATTCAGCGCGTAAATCTGTTTTGCCTGTGCCTCGGTGAGTGTCAGCGACTGGGTCATACGCTCGGTCTGGCGTTGTGCAACCTGCTCCGGAGTGGCTTTCTCTTTGGGCTTCGAGTTCTGATTCATCTGTTGTGCCACAGCACTCGTTCCAATCATCATACATACGGCAATCAGAGCCGCAAATAGTGTCTTTTTCATAATTAGTTTAATTAAGTTGTAATGGTGTTTTGTTTGCTGTTACAAAGATAAGACCAATGCAACCGGTTGATATGGTCTTGCGGGTCAATCGACTAAAATACAAGGTGAACCGCCGGCATTTCAAGGTGAGAAATTCAAACAGCTTCTAAAATGGATCTGATGAAATGCTACACGTTGACTTTGCGACCTCTCGACAAGTTTGAGAATCGCATCTGATCTTGCATGATGTGTCGCCTATCTCCCGATGGAAGTCGAGGTGAGCCACGTCTTGAATTCGGGTACACGGGCTTTGGAAATAACGATACGCTCCGGCACGGGAAGAATCAGATTCAGCGACAGGCGGCTGCCAAACCAAACAGCGATGTCTTTTATCGCGCGACGAGCCACCAAAAATTGGCGATTAGCACGAAAAAAATCGGCCTCAGGAAGCAGCGACTGCAAAGTTTCAAGGTTTTTATCGAGTTGATAGACCGTTCCGTCGAAGGTGTAGGCTGTGACCTTTTCGTTAAACGTATAGCAGAAGGCGATCTCCTCCCGCCTGAGTGGAATGATCTTGTCTTTGACGTGTACCAGAAACACCTGCTCTTTACGCGAAGCAACGGCTACCGTCCGCACCCGCTCTCTGTATGCGGTCCGTTCACGTTGCGAGAGCCGCTCCAATTTATCCAAAGCACGCCGCACATCCGCCGCATTAATCGGCTTGAGCAGATAGTCTACACTATTGACTTTGAAGGCCTCCAGTGCATATTGATCGTAGGCCGTAGTGAAGATGACGGGGGCGGTGATCTCCACCGTCTGAAAGATGCGGAACGACTCTCCGTCAGCCAGATGGATGTCCATAAACAACAAATCGGGTTGCGGATGGGCAGCAAACCACTCGACACTCTCCGCGACACTCTCCAGCACCTCCGTCACCTCGATGTCGGGCGCGACACCTTTCAAAATAGCACGCAGATTCTCCGCAGCGGCGGTTTCATCCTCTATAATCAAGGCCCTCATGAGACCGTCGGTTTTTGCAGGGGCAGGCGCACGATGAACTCCGTACCCGTGTCAATCACTTCGATATGCCGACCTGTAATCAGGTGCCAGCGATTACGCAAATTCTCCAGTCCGATGCCTGTGCCGGGTTCCGGCTCAAGCTTGGGAACTTTCGGGTTGGAGACAATCAGGTAGTCGTCTTGGGTGCGGATGGTGATGTGAAAGGGCTTATTTTTGGTGATTGTATTGTGCTTCACGGCATTACCGATGAGTGGTTGTAGCGACATGGCCGGCAGCATCCATGCCCGATACTTCTCATCAATCGCAATGTCGAAGAAAAGTTTGTCGGCATATCTGACTTTGAATAAGTAACTGTATGCCTCGATGAACCGCACCTCCTCCTCCAGCGAGATCAGGGTACTCTGTCCGTTCTGGAGGATGTAGCGGAAGGTGTAAGAGAGGCGGTCTATATAGGTCAACGCCTTGTCGTTGAGTTTCTCCCGCACCAGCATGGCCAACGAATTCAGCGAGTTGAAGAAAAAATGCGGATTGATCTGACTGACCAGCATGTTGTAACGGGTAGTCAGGTTCTCGTTCTTGAGTTGTTCGTTCTCCACCACCACAGCTTGCCGTTGCGAGATCAGCACATAGATACGGCCATAGAGCATGGTCACCACCACGGCAAACGAACACTTCAGCAAAAGCAGGTAGTCCAATATGTGCCCGCTCATACAATTAATCACGAAATTTCCCGAACGCCATTCGGCCACGGGTGCCACGAAGTAGAGCAGCACCGCCACCAACAGACACCACACACACCGTCGGATAAACTGAGACACCGGGTAGTTGTGCCCTTTCGCGGTCAGGATGGTCAGCAGGATAAATGACAACACCAGATAGTAGAGAAGTTGAAGCGTCATGTCGAGGATCTCTGACGGACGGTTGAAGAGCGTACTATAATCAAACTTCTCTCCGTTGCGCAGAACCACCTCCGACATCACGCTGTGTGCTCCGCTTGTTCGCGGAGGCATTACCTTCACCTCCAGCCGATCACCGTCCGCCAAACCCAACTTGCGGATGCGTGACATCGGCACATAGACACTGTCGATCGCGGCCTCTTCATAGAGAAGGTAGCCGTGTCCGTCCGGGGTGACCGAGAGCCGTCCTTCGGCCGCCACCTCACTGCTGCGTGCGGCGTGCGGATGATGCGGCTGCACGTCTTTCTGATCGACAATAAACAGCAGCAGGTAGGAGAAATTCACGACCAAACTGATCGCCACGGCAATCAGCAGGTTGAGAATCACATCGGAATATTTCGACAGCAGGCTCATGGTTTATAGTGAGTTAAAACACCTTGGGGTATGAAATTCTACTTGAACCACGAGGCGTAAAGCATATAATCCCGTGCTGTACGTCGGATGATCTCATCGCGCTGTTCGGGGGTGACCTCCTTTACTTTTTTCGCCGGCACACCCGCATAGACCGAGTTTGGCTCTAACTTGGCATTCGAGAGCACCAGCGCATTGGCCGCAATGATACAGCCCGACGGCACCACCGCATTGTCGAGGATGGTTGAACCCATGCCGATCAGGCAGTTGTCGCCGATCACCCCGCCGTGGATGATGGCGTTGTGGCCGATCGACACATCGCTACCGATCAAGGTCTGCGAGGGATGCTTGGATCCGTCGTAAAGGGTGTGCAGCACCGCACCATCTTGAATATTGGTGCGATCGCCAATCACGATGCGGTTTACATCGCCACGCAACACAGCGTTGTACCATATCGAGCAGTCCTTGCCGATGGTCACATTGCCGATCACAACGGCGGTCTCCGCCAAAAAAGTATTCTCTCCGATTTGTGGGGTGTAGCCCCGAACTTCTCTGATAAGTGCCATAATAGAATTGAATTATAAATTTTCAGTTGTTTTAGAAGCTGTTTGAATTTGTTACCGAAGTTATTTGAGAACTATTTTTGTTCCTGCTTCTTAGAAGCTGTTTGAATTTGTTACCGAAGTTATTTGAGAGTTATTTTTGTTCCTGCTTCTTAGCCTGTTGCCACAAGGCCTCCATCTGCTCCAACGACAATTCGTGCAGCGAATTGCCTGCGGCGGCAGCCTGCTCCTCCATGTAGTTAAATCGGTACAAAAACTTCTTGTTGGTGCGCTCCAGAGCCGATTCAGGATCTACCTTGTAGAGCCGACAAGCATTGATAAGTGCGAAAAACAGATCCCCGAACTCACCCTCCAAGTGTGATTGATCTTTGGCTGTAATCTCGGCCTCCACTTCGGCAATTTCCTCCTTGACCTTCGCCCAAATATCCTCCTTCTGCTGCCAGTCGAAGCCCGTGGCGGCCGCCTTCTCGCCCATGCGATAAGCTTTGACCATGGCCGGCAGTGAGCGGGGTACACCGCCCAACGTACCGCTCTTGCGCTTTTTCTTCTGCAACTTCAATGCCTCCCAATTTGCCTTCACTTCGGCCGGCGTGTCGGCGTGAATGTCGCCATAGACATGCGGATGGCGATAGATGAGTTTGTCGCACAGCGCATTCACAACCTCTGTGTAGTCGAATGCCTGCTGCTCCTCGCCCAATTTGGCATAAAATACCACGTGCAACAGCAGATCACCCAACTCCTCCTTGATACCTGCCATGTTGTGATCGGTGATGGCATCCACCAATTCGAAAGTCTCCTCGATCGTGCAACTGCGCAGCGAATCGAAGGTCTGTTCCCTGTCCCACGGACACTCCACACGCAATCGATTCATCACCTCCAACAGCCGTGCCGTCGCCTCTAAGCGTTTATCTTCCATTTCTAAGTTTATTTTACAAGGACAAAGGTAGCACTTTCAACGGAAATATAGTATCTTTGTTCAGCACAAAAATCCAATCTGCGATGAAACTCAAACTTCTGCTTCTCTCTTGGGCGCTGCTGCCCCATTTCGCCATAGCCACCGTTCTCCCAACACCAAAAACCATCCAGCCTATTGCAAGTACCTTTACCCTTGATCCCTCAACGGCACTCTCCTACGAGCGGGAACTCGCACCACTGGCTGAATACCTGCAAGAATACATTCCGCTGCAAATCAGCAGTGCACAACAATCGTCGAATCAGGCACTCGTGCTAAGTCTCGACTCCTCTATGGCCGCGGAGGCCTATGCCCTCAACATCTCCGCACAACGCATCGAGATTATCGGCGCAGATCAGGGCGGGGTCTTCAACGGCATTCAAACGCTCTTCGGGCTGCTGCCGGCCAAGGTCTATGCCAAACAGTGTCCGTTACCGGTGAAGCTTGCCTGCCAAAAAATTACGGATGCACCGCGCTTTGCCTACCGCGGCATGATGTTCGACGTGGCGCGCACATGGATCGACATGGAGGGTATGAAACGATATATAGATCTGCTGTCTTATCACAAAATCAACAAGTTGCATCTCCATCTGTCAGACGACGAAGGATGGCGCATCGAAATAAAATCACACCCCAAACTGACGGAAGTAGGAGCCTATCGCGGAGGAGATTCGCCCATTCGTCCTGTCTACGGCAAGTGGAACGAGAAATACGGCGGCTATTACACACAGGCGCAGATGCGTGAGTTGATCGGCTACGCCGCTCTGCGCAACATCGAGATTATTCCCGAAATCGATTTGCCGGGACACAGCTGCAACATCGCCCATGTGCACCCCGAAATTCTCTGTAACTATACGCCCGACACCACCCCCTCCAATGGTTACGACATGCGCTCGGCATGGTGTGTGGCCAAAGAAGATAACTACCTGCTTCTCAATGATATTTTAGGCGAAATATGCCAACTTTTCCCTTCGCCATTTATCCATGTAGGTGGGGATGAAGTGGATGTATCACAGTGGGAACAATGTCCCGATTGCCGTGCCCTCATGACGCGTGAAGGCATGACCGATTCCCATCAATTGGAGGATCGGTTTATGGCACGAATGAATGCTATTTTGCAGGCACACGGCAAGTTGCCCGCCGTGTGGAATGAGGCAATCGGCGAAGGTACCTTCACACGCGACAGCCGTGTTTATGGTTGGAAGAACGTCAAGGCCTGTCTCAATACTACGGCGAAAGGCTATTCGACCGTGGTGATGCCCGGAGCTTACTTCTATGTGGACATGCGGCAGTCTCCACGGGAAGACGGGCACGACTGGGCAGCTATTTTTGACGCACAGAAGACCTATTCGTTTAACTTTGCCCAGCAGGGATTTACGGCCGGACAACTCGAAAATGTAGTCGGCTTGCAGGCTGCATTCTGGAGCGAGGCCTACATCTCCCATCAGCCTGAAACCCCTGATTACCTCGATTATATGTGTTTCCCGCGGCTTTGTGCTCTGTCGGAAATTGCGTGGAACGCCACACCTCAACCTTGGGCGGACTTCCACAAACGATTGATCGATGAGCATTACGACCGCATGGCTGCCATGGACATTCGGTTTCGTCTCTTTCCGCCGACGATGACCACAAAAGCAGGCCTCATCACCCTGACAACCAACGACCGTTCTGCGATCTACTATACCGACGACGGGGTGAGTGAACCCTCGGCAACCTCGAAACGCTACACCGCCCCCATTCGCACCAACAAGCCACATCGCTATCAATTCCGCACCATCTACAAAACGGCAAAAAGTCCCGTTGTGGCTCCTTCAGCCTTCTATCGCATCGTCACCCCCGCCTTGACGCTCTCCACCACAATGGGCGAAAGTATAAACATGCCCTATTCGAATGTGAATTTATATAAGACTTTCGCCCGCACCCAACGTGCTTGCGGACAAGGCGACCAAATAAACTATACGTTTGCCACACCCGTCAGATGTCGCGAGATCTACCTGCAAACAGGCAATCTGCAGTTGCCAAAAACCATCGTCACCACAGGCTACGTGGAGGTGTCACCCGATGGCAAGACCTTCACAAAAGTCGGTGAATTAGAGAAAGGAAGCATCACCTTGCGCCCCACGCAGGCGGTGAAAGCCATTCGTATCATCTCCACCTGTGATGATAACGGCTGTGCTTATGTGACCATTCAATACCCTCGGATCAAACCGATTTTGTGACGTAAATTCCCCTTGGAACGGCAGTGAAAGATCTGGCACCGGCATAAAAACCAGATGCTTCGCGTTGAGACGACAATGCACGATCCTCGAGCCTGTCGAGAGGTCGCAAAGTCAGAATGCTGATTGTCTTTGCGACCTCTCGACAAGCTCGAGGATCGTG
>JAVXCD010000026.1:0-15103 GCA_036659655.1 Alistipes sp. | reverse complement strand
ACTTTGCGACCTCTCGACAGGCTCGAGGATCGTGTGGGTGTTATCTTTACGACCTCTCGACTGGCTCGAGGAGCGTACATTGTGTTGAATATGGAACCTGCGACCTCTCGACTGGCTCGAGGAGCGTACATTGTGTTGAATATGGAACCTGCGACCTCTCGACAGGCTCGAGGATCGTGAATGTTTTCTGTCTGAGATAAGTGTAAATTAATTCATCAACAAGAAATGGCTTGATCCGTTTTTTCTGGCAGATCCTAAAAAAGGAAAGAACGAGCCAAAATCTCGTTCTTTCTGCTATTCGAAAACCAATCCCCAGTAGTCGAATAGTGGTGTAATAGATAACAATTTTTGCCGTTTTTAGGTGGGTGGATGGTAAAAACAAATCCGAAACTCACCCTTAGAAGCCGTTTTAAATTTATTAATCTCGTTTTTTTGGCTCTTTTCGCCCCGGTTTTCGCCCTGTAAATCCGATTTTAGCGAGCTAAATGAGGGTTTATAGAACAAAAAAAGAACAAAAATAGTTTTCAAATAACTTCGGTAACAAATTCAAACAATTTCTAAAATAAGCGATCTTAAATCAACTCAATACAAAGATAAAACAATTAATTTAGGATGCTACTGCATGGGCGATTATGGAGATAGAACGAACCGAATTACCTCGTTTGCCGGTCAAAATTCCGATTCCAAATTCCGTAAAAAAAAGAAAATGGTGCTACAATACGCGGTGATATAGAAAATTTGACCTATTTTTGCCGAATCAATAGAGTATAGAAGATGGGATGGCTTGAAAGTTTATTTGTTCAACACTCCGCCTTGCAAGCGGTCGTCGTTATTTCGCTGATATCGGTGGTCGGTATCGGTTTGGGTAAAATACGCTTTGGCGGTATTTCACTGGGCACGGCCTTTATCTTTTTCGTTGGCATTTTTGCCGGCCATTTCGGGCTGTCGCTTGATCCCGACATGCTCAACTATGCAGAAAGTTTCGGTTTGGTGATCTTTGTCTATGCACTCGGTCTGCAAGTGGGGCCGGGGTTTTTTAGTTCCCTGCGAGCCGGCGGACTGCGGCTACTTACTCCCGCCGTGGGTGTGATTCTCATCGGCACAGCCTTTGCCATTGCCTTCAGCCTTTTCATGGGTGTTGCCATGCCCGACATGGCCGGCATTCTCTGCGGAGCCACCACCAACACGCCGGCTTTGGGTGCTGCGCAACAGGCTCTCATGCAACTTGGTATAGATAGCAATGGTGCGGCATTGAGTTGTGCACTGACCTATCCGTTGGGGGTAGTTGGTGTGATCCTCGCCATCGTTGCGGTGCGTAAATTCGTCGTGCGCCCCACCGATCTACCCCAACCGGATGCCGAACACCAGAAGAATGTTTTCATCGTCGGATTCCGCCTCACCAATCCGGCACTCTTTGGTAAGAGCATCCGCGAAATTGCCTTGCATAGCCACCATAAATTCGTCATTTCGCGCCTGTGGCGCAACGATAAAGTCTCCATTCCGACCTCCGATCTGACTTTGCAGGAGGGCGACACGATCTTGGTGATTACCAATCCGGCAGATGTAGAGGCGCTGACGATGATCTTCGGCGAACAGGAAAAACGAGACTGGAACACCGAGAGCATCGACTGGAATACGGTAGATAATCAGCTGATTTCGCAACGCATCATGATCACTCGTCCCGAACTGAACGGCAAGAAACTCAGTTCGCTCAAGTTGCGCAACACCTACGGCATCAACATCAGCCGCGTGTACCGTTCGGGGGTACAACTATTGGCGACTCCCGACCTGACCCTGCAAATGGGTGACCGATTGACAGTTGTCGGCGAGGCTTCGGCAATTCAAAGTGTGGAGAAAATCCTTGGAAATGCCGTTAAGAGCCTCAACGAGCCCAACTTAGTCGCCGTGTTTATCGGTTTAATCTTGGGTCTGATCTGCGGCAGCATCCCCTTCACCATCCCCGGCATCAGCGTTCCTGTGAAATTAGGATTGGCCGGCGGTCCGATTCTGATCGGTATTCTGATCGGTACCTTCGGCCCGCGGCTGCACATGATCACCTACACCACCCAAAGTGCCAACCTCATGTTGCGCGCGCTGGGTCTCTCCATGTACTTGGCTTGTCTGGGTTTGGACGCGGGGAGACATTTTTTCGAGACCGTCATGCGTCCCGAAGGTGCTTTGTGGCTGGGCATTGGCTTTGCCCTGACCTTCATCCCCGTAGTGCTGATCGCCATTTTCTCGTTGCGGGTCATCAAACTCGACTTCGGCTCGACGGCTGGCATCCTCTGCGGCAGCATGGCCAATCCGATGGCTCTGAATTATGCCAACGACACCATCGATGGGGACAATCCGTCGGTTTCCTACGCCACGGTTTACCCCGTCTGCATGTTTTTGCGAGTGATTATTGTGCAGGTTATGTTGATGTGCTTTCTGTAAAGCGGTAATAGTTGTATGATATTTGCAACTTTTCAACAAAAAAATTGTATTTTTGTAAGAATTTCTATGAGCATCTAAAATAAAAATATAAAATCATGTCGGAATTTATCTATCAGGAGCCGTTTCCTATCAAAGAAGACAAAACGGAGTATCGTCTTTTGACGAAAGAGTATGTAAAGGTTGTGGAGTGCGACGGACGTAAGATTCTGAAGGTTGACCCTAAAGGGTTGGAATTGTTGTCCAAAACGGCATACAGTGACGTGTCGTTTTATCTGCGTGCCTCGCATCTGGCAAAGTTACAAACAATTTTGAATGATTCCGAAGCCTCAGACAACGACAAGTTTGTGGCTTATACCATGTTGCTAAACCAATGTGTGTCGGCTGAGGGCGAGTTGCCCACGTGTCAGGATACCGGTACGGCAATCTGCATCGGCAAGAAGGGCGAGGATGTCTACACCGGCGCAGACGATGCCGAGCACCTCTCGAAAGGCATCTACGACACCTACAAAGAGCGCAACCTCCGCTATTCGCAGGTGGTTCCGCTCACCATGACCGACGAGAAAAATTCGGGCACCAACCTGCCTGCGCAGATTGATCTCTACGCCACCAAAGGCAATCACTATAAATTTCTCTTCATCACCAAGGGTGGCGGTTCGGGCAACAAGACTTTCTTGTATCAGCAAACCAAGGCACTGCTCAACGAAAAATCGCTGACCGAGTTTATCAAGACCCATATCAAGGATTTGGGTACGGCGGCATGTCCTCCCTATCACTTGGCAATCTGCATCGGCGGCACTTCGGCCGAGATGTGTCTTTCGACGGTGAAAAAGGCCTCGGCAGGCTATCTCGATGCACTCCCCACCTCCGGCAATGAGGGTGGACGCTGCTTCCGCGATTTGGACTGGGAGGAGAAGGTGCTTAAGATCTGCCAGCAGAGTGGGCTGGGAGCACAGTTCGGCGGCAAATATTTTGTACACGACGTGCGTGTCATCCGTGCGCCCCGTCATGCGGCTTCGTGCCCTGTGGCCATCGGCGTAAGCTGCTCGGCCGACCGCAACATCAAGGGTAAAATCACCGAGGAAGGCATCTTCATCGAGCAGTTGGAGATGCACCCCGAACGCTTCCTGCCCAAGCAAGCCCCCGCCATGTCCCCCGCGGTGGACGTGGATCTGGACGAGGGAATGGAGAAGGTGCGAGCTATTTTGGCGAAATATCCGATCAAAACCCGCCTGAATCTGCGTGGCACCCTGATCGTGGCGCGTGACATTGCTCATGCCCGCATCAACCAGATGCTCGACGAGGGTAAACCCATGCCTGAATACTTCAAAAAACACCCCGTATACTATGCCGGCCCAGCCAAGACTCCCGTGGGGATGGCTTCCGGATCTTTCGGCCCGACCACGGCCGGACGTATGGATCCCTATGTGGATCGCTTCCAGAAAAACGGAGGTTCGCTGGTGATGGTGGCCAAGGGCAATCGCTCGCAAGCTGTTACCGATGCCTGCAAGGCCAACGGCGGATTCTACTTAGGTTCGATCGGCGGCCCGGCGGCTATTCTGGCCAAGAACTCGATCAAGTCGGTCGAGGTGGTTGACTTCCCCGAATTGGGTATGGAGGCTGTACGCAAAATCTATGTGGAGAACTTCCCCGCATTTATCATCGTGGACAACAAGGGAAACGACTTTTTTGCAGATTTCAAACACTAAACACTGAAATATTTACGTTATAAAATCCAAAGCGGGATTTTTATTTTAAGATCAATGAAAGGTTTTATCGCGAAAATATCATTTACAGCACTTTTTGTGCTGGCAATCTTCTCGGCACTCGGTGCCGAGAAGGTTACTTTTGAGGCCAATTCACCGCTCATGGTCGCCGTAGGCGAAACATTCCGTGTGGAATTTGCGCTCAATGCTTTGCCCGACGACAATTCGTTCGGTGCTCCCGACTTCAAGGGCTTTGATGTGCTGGCCGGGCCGGTCATCTCGCGTGGAGAATCGATGCAGATCATCAACGGCTCGATGAGTAAAAGCACCAATTACCTTATCACCTATGTGCTTTCACCTCTTAGAGCGGGCAATGTGACCATCGGTTCGGCCGAAGTTGCGGTGAACGGCACCACCTACCGCACGCGGGCGCTACCCATTGAGGTGGTTGATGAGGGTGGCTCTTCTTCTGCGGGTAACTCGATGCAGTCGCAGAATCAACGGCAGTCGGCCTCCGAAGGGCAGGGAAAGGTCGCCAAAGACGACATTTTGCTGCGTGCCATCGTTTCGCGTTCGTCCGTCTACAAGGGCGAACCGCTGCGCGTGGCCTTCAAACTCTACACAAGAGTACCTTTTGCCGGTGCTGAGGGCGGAAAAATGCCTTCGTTTAACGGTTTCTGGGCACAGGAGTTGAATGCGGATAATCCACAACATCAACGCGAAACCGTCAACGGCAAAGTTTATGAATCGCAGGTGTGGCGCGAGTTTTTGCTCTACCCTCAACAGGCAGGCACACTGACCATTGAGCCGGCAGATCTGACCGTCATTGCACAAGTGGTGACGCAAAATCGCCGCAGTGCCGATCCATTCTTCGGAGGCGGTCCGGAGGTGTACAATGTGCGACGCAAAGTCGAAACACCCAGAATCAGCATTCAAGTCAAAGAGTTGCCTGCGGGTGCTCCTGCGGACTTCAGTGGAGCCGTGGGCAAGTTCACCATGGAGGCTGTCTATCCCTCCGACCAACTGTCGGCCAATTCGGCAGCCACCTACACGATCAAGATCGCAGGTACGGGTAACATGACCTTTATTCAAGCTCCGAAACTCACGCTGCCCACTTCGTTTGAGCAGTATAACGTCAAGACCACCGAGTCGATCAAATCTTCGGCTGCAGGCACCTCCGGCTACCGCCAGTTCGAATATCCGTTCATCGCACGGGCACAGGGTGATTATAGTGTCGCCCCGGTGGAGTTCTCCTACTTCAATCCCGAAAGTGTGCAATATATCACCCTGTCATCGAAAACACTCGATCTTCAGATCACGCCCGATGTTTCGGGAGGGGACACCACCATGCGTGTGGTGCGGGGACAAGGTCTTTCGAAAGAGGATGTGAAGATGCTGGGACAAGACATACGTTTTGTCAAGTTGGGCGGAGCGATGCTGCGCACCAAGAGTGTGCCGTTTATCTTCAGCGTGGCCTATTTTATCGTGCTGTTCGGTATTCTGGTTCTCTTCGCCATGCTCTACATTGCTCTGCGCCGGCAAATTCGCGACTCACACAATGCCGCCCTACTGCGTGGTAAACATGCTAACAAGGTTGCCGTACAGCGTTTCCGCGCCGCTAAAAAGTATATGACCGAGCAAAATCAACACGCCTTTTACGAGGAGATGTTGCGTGCCTTGTGGGGCTACATGAGCGACAAGTTCAACATCCCAATGGCCAACCTCACCAAGGAGAATGTCCGCGAAGAGTTGCACAAACGGGATGTTTCACTTGAGGAGACACAACGCTTCACGGCCATCATCACCAAGTGCGACGAGGCACAATATTCGCCCATGGCTTCGGCTCAGATGAGCGACGTGTACACGGAAGGTCTCGACTTGATCTCCCGTATCGAATCGGTAATTAAAAAATAAAGGAGAGCAGATTATGAAAAAATATTGGATCATTTTTGCTTTTTTAGGATGGAGCCTTGCCGCGATGGCACAGCACGACGACAGCCTCACGGCCGCGGCTTCTGCCCAACCGCAGAAACAAACTCCCGCTACTCCTGCCGACGGACTATCGAATGACCAGTTGTGGGATCGGGGCAATACAGCCTATATCAATGCGGACTATCACGAGGCTATCGATACCTACAACGAGATTCTCAACCGGGGTGTGGCCTCGATGAAACTCTACTATAATCTGGCCAACGCTTACTTCAAGGAGAACAACGTGGGCAAGGCAATTCTATTTTACAACCGTGCCCTACGGCTCTCACCCGGCAACGACGACATCCGCTACAATCTGGAGGTTGCCCAGACACTCACCAAGGATAACATCGAGACAATTCCCGAATTTTTCTTTGTTACATGGATGCGTAACCTACGTCACACCATGGGCTGTACCACGTGGAGTCTCATCTCGCTGGCTGCTCTGGCACTCACGCTGACCCTCTTTCTGTTCTATCTGCTGGCTCAACGGCTGTGGTTGCGCAAAATAGGATTCTACGGAACATTCATCGCCTTTATGCTCTGTATCATCACCACCTCTTTTGCTATCATTGAGCGCGGAGAGATCCTCGAAAACAACGAAGCCGTCATTATGACAGCCTCCATTCCGGTCAAAAGTTCACCCGACAACTCCTCGACAGACCTCTTTGTGTTGCACGAGGGGACAACGGTTGTGGTGACCGCCCGCATGGATAATTGGTGTGAGATTATGATTGCCGACGGCAAAAAAGGCTGGGTCGAAAAGGGTAAAATAGAAATCATCTGATCTCGTGTCGAAGCTACTGCAAGATGTTGTGAGTGAGTTATCCAAGTTGCCCGGCATAGGTCGTCGGACCGCTTTGCGACTGGCGATTCACCTGTTGCGCATGGAACATAGTTCGGTTGCCGAAATGACCCATAGCATGGATCGTTTTCGCAACGACATCAAATATTGCAGATACTGTAACAACCTCTCCGACGAGGATATTTGCCCAATCTGCGCCAACACGGAGCGGGATCACACGACGATCTGCGTTGTGGAGCAGGTGGCGGATGTGCTCTCCGTGGAGAATACACGTCAATACAAGGGACTCTATCATGTGTTAGGCGGGGTGATCTCCCCCATGCAGGGCATTGCGCCCTCGGATCTGAAGATTGATCTGCTGCTGGAGCGTATTGCGCAGGGCGGTGTGCAGGAGGTGATTCTCGCCATCTCGACCTCAGTCGAAGGAGAGACAACCCTGTTTTATCTGATGAGCCGACTGCGGCAATTTCCGCTGTTGAAAGTCACCTCAATTGCTCGTGGCATAGGCTTCGGCGATGAACTCGAATATGTCGATGAACTCACCATCACCCACGCTCTGCTCAACCGCAGAGTCATAGAATAAACGTTATGCACGATCTGCAACCCATCTTACTTCCCTCCATCGACCTTCGACGACCGCTCATCATTGCCGGTCCGTGCAGTGCCGAGACCGAAGAGCAGGTGCTGACCACCGCGCGGCAACTGTCGGCTCAAGGTGTGCGCATCTTCCGCGCCGGAGTCTGGAAGCCACGCACCAAACCGGGCGGTTTCGAGGGTGTGGGCGAACAGGGATTGTGTTGGTTGCAACGTGTCAAACAAGAGATAGGAATGTACACAGCCACAGAGGTGGCTACAAAAGAACATGTTGCGGCTGCATTGGCAGCCGGCATTGATTTGCTGTGGATTGGTGCACGCACCTCTGCCAATCCGTTTGCCATGCAGGAGATTGCCGATGCCTTGCAGGGGCAAGACCTGCCTATTCTGATCAAAAACCCCATCAGCCCCGACCTCGAACTGTGGATCGGTGGCGTGGAGCGTATCTACAATGCCGGTATCCGCCGCATCGGAGTCATTCACCGCGGATTTTCCGCCCTTGACAGGGGGCTTTACCGCAATCCGCCCCAGTGGTCTATCCCCATCGAGTTTCGCCGCCGCCTACCCCACATTCCGCTCTTTTGCGATCCCAGCCATATCGGCGGGAAACGCGAGTTGATAGCACCTCTGAGTCAGCAGGCAATGGACTTGGGATTCGACGGGCTGGTGATCGAAACACACTGCTCGCCCGACGAGGCGTGGAGCGACAAAACGCAGCAAATAACCCCCGAATGTCTGGCCTCGATCCGGCGAAATCTGGTGATCCGCGAAACAACCCAGACTACCGCAAATCTGACGGAATTGCGCGCACAGATAGATAAAGCCGATGATGATCTGCTCGAATTACTGGCTCGGCGAATGCGCATAGCTCGCGAAATCGGACAATACAAAAAGGAACACGATATGCCTATTTTGCAGGCTCAACGCTACGACGAGATGCTCAGTAAACGCACAGCGCAAGCCGTCGCACTGGGGATGGAGCAGGAATTTATGCGTACCGTGCTGCGCGCCATCCACGAAGAGTCGGTGCAGCAGCAAATGGAGCAATTCATCCGAAAAAACTCATAAGCCACAATTTCCTTTTACAACGCGTCAACGCATCCCCCTGAACGCCATAGGGCGACAGGATCAAGGAGCGACAACTCCACGACCTACAAGGTGATCGGAACGCCCTTGTAGTAGTCCAGAATCTTACTGCGGAAGATGAAATCGTATTTCGACTGGATCAACTCCGACTCGGCCTTCTCCATACGGGTTTTAGCATCGTTGTAGTCAAAAATCGTCGAGCGACCGGCATCGGCTTTACGCTGTTCGTAGGTGAAGGCGATGCGTGCCGAAGCGAGTGCTTTGTCGGCCGAGCGGTATTTGCCGTAGGCGGCATCCGCATTGTAGTAGGCTTGTTCAATCTCTTTACGCAGAGCTTGTTGCGCATTGATAAGAGCCAACGACTGGCTCCGCATCGAGATCTGAGCCGAGCGGATGTTGTTGCGTGTAGCGCGGCGGTTGAAGATCGGAATGTGAACTGAGAGCCCAACATATTCATTGCCGTTGTTGCGGAACTGAGACCAGAAATCGGTGTTCAGCGAGCCCGTGGCATAGGATTTATAGAGGTTTGTACCGTAACCGCCACTGAGTGAGATACTCGGATAGAGGCTTGCCTTGGCAATACGCACCGAGGTTTCGCTACTTTGCAAGCGCAATTTCTCTGCCTTGACATGCGGACGGTTCTCTGCCGCATAGTCGTACACCGCTTCAGGAGATCCCAAGCCGGCCATGGCTCCAAGGGTCAGGCTGTCGAAAACGGGAATTTGTACATCGAAGCCCGTAGCCTCTTCGCGATTGAGTGCCTGACTCAGATTCAGCAGCGACAGCGTCAGTTCGTTGCGGCTCTGTGTGAGGTTCAACTCATCCTTCGCCTGCAAGGCCTCGCTCTCATACAGAGCCGATTCGGGATTTTTCCCTGTGGCTACCAACTGCCGACTGCGCTCAGTCTGACGAGTACTCAGGTCCAGTTGTTTCTGTGCCACACCCACTAATTCTTTGTTGAAGAGCACTTGCAGGTAGAGTGTCATCACGTTGATCGAGACGTCTTCGCGCACACGTTCCAGATCCTGCACGGCGGCGGCCAAGTTAAGTTTGCTGCCCTCGATTTGCTTTTTGATACGCATACCTTGGAATACAGGCATGCTGGCCGAGATGCCCAGCGAGCCCGATAGTTGGTTGGCCTCCACGTAGGTGTTGTCCCGTGACAGGCCGCGACCGAATGAAGCATTGGCTCCCAGCGAGGCGTTGAGATCGGGCAGTCGGCTGAAGCGAGCCGTCGAGAGTTGCACCCGTCCGTCCTCGACATTCAGCGCGCGCTGCTGTACGGAGATGTTGTTTTTCTGTGCATATTCGATGCAATCGGTCAGGGACCAGAGGCTCGGCTGCGCCGGTTCAGGTATAGGTTCCTTTGTGGTGTCCTGCGCCCGAAGTGTTGCCGCGCAGAGCAGGCAAAGCGATGCAAGTATGATTTTTGTTTTCATGATCTGTCCTATTTTTTAGCAGCTTTGGGATCGATCTTTGTTCCACGTACCTTGTCTTCGGCCTTCACGCCTTCCAATATCTCGATCTTGATGCCGTCGGAGAGTCCGATCTTCACCTCCCGTTTGTCGAAGGTCTGCTCTGCGGCATTCTCTGCCGAGGTCAGCACATAGACCGAGGCCTTTGTACCCTCGAATTCGATGGAACTTTCAGGTAAAGTGAGAATACCTTCACGACTTTCGATGACGATGCTGGCATTGGCACTGTATCCGGCACGAACAAAGACATCTTTCGGCACTTTAGCCGCGGCTTTCACCTCGAAGAGAATCACTCCATTCTCCTCCATCGCCTTGGGCGAGACGTACTCTAAAACAGCGTCTAACACCACATTTTGCAAGGCTCCGATGGAAAGTGACACCTTCATGTTGTCGTGCAATTTGCCAACGTCGGTCTCATCGACCTTGCCCCGGAAGAGCATATTCGACATGTCGGCGATGGTGGCGATGGTGGTACCGTCGTTGAAGGTGTTGGCTTGGATCACCGAGTTACCTTCCTTGATGGGCACATCGAGGATCATGCCGTTGATTGTGGCGCGTATTGACGTATTACTCAGCTCTTTATATCGGCTTGTGATGCCGTTCTGCACGATTTCGAGGTTATCCTTGGCATTCTGCAACTCCTCCTGCGCCTTTTTTAGCGTGGTCTGGCTCTGCTCAAACTCCTCCTTTGCCACCACCCCGTTCTTGTAGAGGGCGCTGGTACGCTCATGCTCACGCTTGATCTGCTCCAAGGTGATGCCTGCCACCGAGACGCGTGATTCCGCACTGTTGAGTTGCCCCATTTCGGGGATAACCTTGACTGTGGCGATGATTTCGCCCTTGTGGATGATCTCGCCGGCCTCTTTGTGTACTTTGGAGACAATACCCGAAATCTGCGGTTTGATCAACACCTCATCACGTGGCTCGACCTTGCCGGTGGCCACAACGAATTGTTTGATTGTGTCGAGTTTGGGAGTTTCGATCGAGTAGACCACCTTTACAGGTCGGGTCTTCTGCCACAGAAAATAGAATGTGCCCAGCAACAAGGCTGCGAAAAGGACACCCAGAGCGATTTTCAGAAACTTTTTCATAAGCTGCGATATAGTTTTGTTATTATTGTCTTTTGTTACTCTTCTCGTATAGCATCCACGGCCTTGATACTCAGCGCCCTGCCTGCCGGGATGATGCCGGCCAGCAGACTCCCGGCAATCAAAATAACAGTGGCGATGATGCCGGTCAAGAAGGATATTTGCCACGAAATATCGGCTCCACCCTGTGCTACGACAAACTGCTGATAATAGATGGTGTCGACGAGCGACAACACCCCCACGGCAGCAGTCAGTCCAAATATGCCGGCAACAAAGGTCAGCACAAAACTTTCGGAAAGGATCTGCGAGATGATAGCCGTCGGGGGGGCTCCTAAGGCTCTTCGCACACCGATCTCCTGTGTGCGTTCCTTAACCAACACCAACATGATGTTGCTCACGCCCACAATACCGGCGATGAGCGTTCCCATACCCACAATCCACGTCAGCAGGGCAATGCCGCGAAACAGTCCCAGCACTTTGTTCAACATCTCGGCTGTCGCCATGATCCATACGGCTTTTTCATCGTCTGGCGAGATGATGTGACGGCTGAAAAGACTGGTTTTGCAGGCCTTCTCCACCTCCTTACTGGGGGTGGTTTCGTATCCGGCGGCAGCAAGCATGTGAATCGTACGTCCCTTGCCGAACATCTGCTGCGCCAATGAAATCGGTGCAACGATGGTGCGTTCTACATTACTGAATACCACCATGTTCCCTTGCTTTTGCAGGACACCAACCACCGTGAAGTAGGTGTTGTTGATCTTGATAACCTTGCCCGAAGGATCTTCGCCACCGGGAAAGAAATCTTTCCACACCTGTGTGCCGATGACGCAAACCTTGCGTTTTTGTATCATATCAACTTCGTTGACGAAGCGTCCGTAGAGGATTTTTTGCGGATTAATCTTCTGATAATCTGGCGAATATCCCATTATCATATAGTCGCCTTTGCGTTCATTGTAGTTGCAATGCAACTCGCCACCCCAGAAAACCCCTGAGGCGTATTGCACCTGCTCCAACTGCTTGATGGTCTCCACGTCGTCGTTATCCATTCGCCACCAACGATTTTTCGGCATTCCCTTGTAGGCAACGGAGGTTAGGGAGGGTTGCATAAGTAGCGTATTGGTCGACATATCACCTAATTGCGCGCGGAATAGTCGTCCCAAGCCCATGCCGGCACCCAGCATGAAAATTAACATGAAAATGCCCCAGAAAACCCCTAACGCAGTCATGATGCTGCGTTTTTTGTTGCGGGCAATGGTTTGCCATATTTCGCTCCAGCGGTCTATATCGAAGAATTTCATAGTCGCTTACTTATTATAACGCAATGCGTCGATTGTTTTCAACTGCGCCGCACGATAGGCCGGTACGTAACCTGCGATCAATCCGGCCAACACCAACACCACGGTGGCACTGACAGCTACCGAGAGATCGAGCGTGGGATTGAGAAAAAATGTGGGGTTAAACCCCTCCACTGTCTCCGGCGGTGTGTTGACAATCACGTAGTTCACCACCTCCATCACACCCACACCCAACACCATGCCGATGTAGCCGAAAATCGCCGTCACCAGCACCGACTCGGTGAGAATCAAGCGGATGATGGACGAGGGTTTGGCTCCCAATGCCTTGCGGATGCCGAATTCGGCTGTGCGCTCGGTGACGGTGACCAGCATGATGTTACTCACACCCACAATACCGGCGAATAATGTACCTAAACCGATGATCCACACGAAGATGTTGATACCATTGAAAACGATCATCATGTCCTTATAACGTTCCAATGTATTGTTGATCCAGATGGCACTTTCATCCGTAGGGTCGAAGTGATGCTCGATGGAAAGACGATGCGTGATGCGTTTCTCAAATGCCCTCATCTGCTCATCGTTATTAATATCTTTGATAGTCACAATGGCGTTATGCACCTCCGGATTATTTGCCATGTAGATCAACTGTCCCGTCGTCAACGGAATGTAACAAGAGGAGTAGGAACGGTTGGCCTCCCCCTTGTAGATACCTACAATGGTGTAGGTCGAGTTGCCAAGCTTGATTTTTGCACCCAACGGATCGGCTCCTTTGAATAGCACGGTCTGCATCATCTGGTCGATAACGATGGATTTGCGGTAGAGTTGAATGTCGGAGTCGTTGATAAAACGTCCACTGACGATCTCCACCCCCTCGATCTGCTCGATTTTAGGCAGAGATCCCCGTAACCAAATCTGCATAAAATCCTTGTTGTAGGTGGCTACTTGACCGTCGAGCCACGAGTTAGCGGCAATTTCATCGATCTCCGGAAACTCTTTTTTTAGAATTTCGAGATCGCTATTACGTAGTTCGATATTGCGATTTTTGTCGTAGCCCTTGTAGGGCTTCGAGGTTCGACCGCCATACAGGTCGATCGAATTGACAGCATAAGAACCAAAATTAGAAATCACACCGTTCTGAAGTCCGTTTCCCGAACCCAACAGAATGACCAGCATGAAGATACCCCATGCAACGGAAAATCCGGTGAGGAACGTACGCAACTTGTTCCTGCGTATGGACATCCAGATCTCTATCAGCAACTCTCTCATCGCCCCAGCCCGGTCTCGGTGATGCTACTGATCACGCCGTCCTTCAGGCGGATGATCTTGTCTGTTTGGTCGGCAATCGACTCCTCGTGGGTGACGCAGATGATGGTCATGCCCATCTCCGTGTTGACCCGACGCAGGAGATTCATCACCTCTTGTGAAGTGGTGCTGTCCAGCGCACCCGTAGGCTCGTCGGCAAGGATGATCTGCGGCTTGTTGATCAACGCACGGGCAATGGCAACTCGCTGTTTCTGACCGCCCGACATCTCGTTAGGCATGTGCTCGGCCCAATCTTTTAGCCCCAACTGGTCGAGATATTCGAGAGCCATGGCGTTGCGTTTGCGACGTGCCACACCTTGATAGTACAGTGGTAGAGCAACATTCTCCACCGCATTTTTATAATTTATCAGATTGAACGACTGGAAGATGTAGCCGATCATGTTGTTGCGGGCAGCAGCAGCTTGTGTCTCACTCAGATTCTTGATGAGCCGGCCGGCCAAATAATAACTGCCACTGTCGTAGTCATCGAGGATTCCTAAAATGTTGAGTAAGGTGGATTTGCCGGAGCCGGATGCTCCCATGATCGACACCAATTCGCCCTGCTCAATATTCAGATTGATGCCCTTCAGCACGTGAAGTGGAGAGCCGACATTGTAGGTTTTGTTGATATTTTCGAGTTTAATCATATCGTTTCCTCTTGAAAAATTGTCATTTAAAACAGTTTCTAAGTTCTGGTGTCTCGTAAATTGAACCCTTGTCGACTGCAAATATAAGTATATATTTCTGAATAGCAATTTATTTTTATCGCTTTTCGATAATTTGTTTTTTGTTTTCAGCAAATCACTCGGATTGACATTGCAAATATATAAAAAATATTATACTATGCACCACAAAATACTAATTTTTTTTAGCATTAATTTGTATTTATGGTTAACATCACATGAGTTACCTTATATAATATACGGCAGATTCGTCAACAGCTTCTCTAATAACGCGATGTTATATGTAAGACGCTGCAAAGTTTAAAAAGTTAAATTGCAAATATCATTATTTTACATTTTCTTCTGTAATCATCGCTTCAGAGCTCTGTCGAGCGGTCGCAAAAACGCTGGAAAGTTTTCGATCCTCGAGCCTGTCGAGAGGTCGCCTGTTTGTTCTCGATCCTCGAGCTTGTCGAGAGGTCGCAAGGTACACTGGAAAGTTCACGATCCTCGAGCTTGTCGAGAGGTCGCAAAGACAATCAGCACAGTACCTTTGCGACCTCTCGACAGGCTCGAGGATCGTGAATGTTGTTTGATCTGCTCTGCTCTGCTCTTCCGACTTGGCAAAAAAGCGTGAAGAAATCGGAGGGCTAAAAATGCCCGGAAACGGAGACCTTTTGCTT
>JAVXCD010000025.1:0-15533 GCA_036659655.1 Alistipes sp. | reverse complement strand
TGTTTCCAGTGTACTTTGCGACCTCTCGACAGGCTCGAGGATCGTGAATTTTCAAGTGTCTTTGCGACCTCTCGACAAGCTCGAGGATCGTGAATTTTCAAGTGTCTTTGCGACCTCTCGACAGGCTCGAGGATCGTGAATATGTGCTCTCAAAGTCTTTGCGACCTCTCGACAAGCTCGAGGATCGTGAATATGTGCTCTCAAAGTCTTTGCGACCTCTCGACAGGCTCGAGGATCGTGAATATGTGCTCCCAAAGTCTTTGCGACCTCTCGACAAGCTCGAGGATCGGATGGTTTCCTGTTTGAGACAAATGTAAACCTATGCACTAACAAGAAATACCGCTAAGCCCTAAAGATGGATCAAATCGTAATTCTTGTTGGCGCAAACCCCTACACGATCCTCGGGTCTAATTTATTCTTCCCACCGGAATTTCATCTTGATCCAAAACAACACGATCCTCGCGATAAAAGCGAGGATCGTGACGAATTAGGCGATCAGGGGGCGGGCAAAACGGGGCGGTAGCCCGCAGGCTGAGTTTCTTATTTTGTTGCTGCGGGCTTCAGCGAGAAGGCGAGGTAGGTCAGGTAGGCCACCGTGAACACCAGAATCACAAGAGCACCACTCTCCGAACCGACCCATTTGGCGCAATACGACATCAGGGGCGGCACAATCGCACCGCCACACACACCTGTAATCATCAAGCCGGAAATTTCATTTCCACGATCGGGACGCGCTTGTAGAGCCACGGAGAAGATCACCGAGAAGAGACTCGAACAGAAGAATCCGATGGCTCCGATGAAGCCCAGTACCAGCCAACTGTTCTCGACAAAGAACAGCGCTCCGAGTGAAAGCAGGGCGCAGATGATATTGATCTTAAAGTATTTCATGGCGCACATCTTGGCCAGCAGTGCCGTACCGACAAAGGCGCCGATCGTGCGGCAAAAGAAATAAACACTCGGTGCATGAGACACCTGTTCTACCGATTCGGGGAGTGAAGGATTCAGTCCCAGACGAGCCATCAGCAGGCTGGCAGACTCGGTGTTGGTTCCCACATCAATCCCCACGACGGCTAAGATTCCTACAAAGCAGAGTAGGATTGTGCGGTCATTCAGCAAAGCAAAAGTTGCTCCGACAGAGGTGGCTGTACATTGTTTTTCGCGCTCAATGGGTGCCAGCAGCAGCCAGACGCCCGACAGCAGGGTGATCCCTGCAAAAATAGGAAACAGATATTGCCAATTTCCCAACAGTTGAGCGGCAAACAGCGCGATGAATGGTCCGCAGAACGAAGAGACAGCCTTTACTACCTGTCCACCGGTGAGTGCAGATGAGAGTTTGTCACCCACCACAACGTTAGCTACCAGTGGGTTCAGCGAGACCTGAAGCACGGCATTTCCGATGCCGAGCATGGCGAAGCCGATTAGGCAGGTCACGATGTTGTACGCCAAAAAAGGGATCAACATGCCGACACATGTAATAACCATCGAGGTTAGCACGGTGGCTTTGCGTCCGATTTTATTCATCAGCATGGCACACGGCACCGATAACAATAGGAACCACAGGAAGACAACAGAAGGCAGAAAACCGAACATTTCATCGGGCAGAAGTCCGGCAAAATCACTCTTGACGTAACTCGTCGCGATGCCGACTACGTCACAGAAGCCCATGACAAAGAACCCGAATAGGATAGGAATCAGAGCAATAACATAATTTTTTTTCATTGATATGCAGTTTAGGTTAGTAGTTTCAGATCATGGCACACATATATACAATATAAAGATAGTGCAAAATAACGACATAGGTCGTTAAAAATTTGTACGACTTTACGACAAATAGTTGCGATTTGCGTCAAACATACTTTTCTTGCATTTTTTTATACAAATAGCCGACAAAGAAACTATATTTTTGCTTCTACCAAACTACAACAAACTAAACTTAAAATAATTTTCACGATGAAACTACGTAAATTCATCTTTCCGCTTGTGTTGTCGGCGGTGGTGACGGGAGGTGCCACAGCGCAAGAACCGGCCACGAAAGTAGCGCCAAAAACCTACAAGGCATATATGGTGTGCAATGCCCATCTCGACACGCAATGGAATTGGGATGTACAGACCACCATCAACGAGTATATTCCGCGCACGCTGTTTCAGAATCTCTATCTGTTGGAGCGTTATCCCGACTACAAATTCAGTTTCGAGGGTGGCATTGTCTATAAATGGATGAAGGAGTATTACCCCGAACAGTATGCGAAACTCAAAAAATATATCCGGGAAGACCGTTGGCATATTGCCGGTGCTTCGTGGGATGCCAACGATCCGAATATGCCCTCGGCAGAGTCATTTTTCCGTAACATTCTGTTAGGTCAGGAGTATTATAAAAGGGAATTCGGTGTGAAATCGACCGATATTTTCCTGCCCGACTGCTTTGGCTTCGGCTACACCCTGCCCACTATTGCCGCACATTGCGGCTTGATCGGGTTTTCGACACAGAAACTCAGTTGGCGCGGTCGCGATTTCTACGATGCGCCTTATCACAAGAAAAATCCCTTCTCGTGGGGTTTGTGGTATGGTATCGACGGCAGCCGTCTGATGGCAGCCTTCGACACAGGTGGTTACAGCGACGTGCTGCCCGAAAATGTACAGTCGAACCAACGGCTGATTGAGCGCGCCGCCAACGGTTACAACAACACGGCGTATCGTTATTATAGCGGTGACGGCGAGCATGTAGGCGATATGGGTAACAGTGGCTCGGTCAAGACGTGCCGTCGCCTGAAGACCGCGATCGACGATAAAACGGCACCCATTGAGATTATCAGTGCGACGAGTGACCAACTTTTCAAAGATTATATGCCGTTCGAAAAGTACGAAAAGGTGCTTCCCTCCTACGACGGGGAGTTGCTGATGGACGTGCATGCTACGGGTTGCTACACCTCGCAGTCGGCCATGAAATACTACAACCGTCGCAACGAAGAGTTGGCCGGAGCCGCAGAGAAAGCCTCGGTGGCTGCTGATTGGTTGGGTGCCATGCCTTACGATCAAGCCAAACTCACCGAGATATGGCAGCGCTTCATCTGGCATCAGTTCCACGATGACCTGACGGGGACGAGCATTCCCAATGCCTACAAATATTCATGGAACGACGAGTTGATTGCCCTGACACAATCGGCCGATGTGATGAACACGGCGGTCGGTGCGCTGAGTTATTCGCTCGACACGCGGGTGAAAGGTACTCCTGTGGTGGTTTACAACCCTGTTACCTATCCTGTTGCCGGTATTGTCGAGGTTCGTGTTCCGCTGGCTGCCAAGACGAAGGCTGTCGCTGTTTATGCACCCGACGGTCGTCGCGTGGAGGCGCAGATCGTGCGTCGCGATGCGGATCAGGCCGTCATTGCCTTTGCGGCTGATGTCGCTTCGGTGGGCTATGCCGTCTACGACGTGCGGCCGAGCGCAGGAGTCACACGAAGCAGCAACTTGAAAGTCTCGGATAATACGATCGAAAACAGTATATATAAGGTGACGCTCGACAAAAATGGTGACATTGCGTCATTGTTCGACAAACGCTACGGCAAAGAACTCGTTGAGAGCGGCAAAGCCTTCCGCTTGGCTCTGTTTGAGGGCAATCCGTCGGTACATTGGCCGGCTTGGGAGGTACTCAAAGAGGCGATGGACAAAGAGGGTAAGTCTGTAACAGACAAGGTGAAGATTTCGGTGGACGAGATCGGTGCAGCCCGTGCGTCGCTCAAGATAGAACGCAACTACGGCGACTCGAAATTCACGCAACGCATCTTCCTGACCGAGGGTGCGAACGATGAACGCATTGATATTAGCAACACGGTTGACTGGCACGGAAAAGATGTGTTGCTGAAGGCCGAATTTCCTGCGACGGTGCACAACGACAAGGCGGTCTACGATCTGGGGATCGGCTTCATCGCACGAGGCAACAACACCGCTACGGCGTATGAGGTGCCTGCTTTGAAGTGGGCGGATCTCTCGGAGCGTGATGGCAGTTACGGTATTTCGATCCTCAACGACTGTAAATACGGCTGGGATAAACCCGCGGACAACACCTTGCGTCTAACCCTGCTTCACACCCCGCGTACGGAGCGAAACTATCCTTATCAGCGCGATCTCGACCACGGCATCAATCACTTCACTTATTCGATCATTGGGCACAAAAACGTACATACACAAACGGATCTTGTCGCACAGTCGGAACAGTTGAATATGCCTCTGGTTGGCTACACCGCACCCAAACACAATGGCACGCTGGGGCGTACCTTCTCCATGTTGCAGGTCTCAACCCCGCAGATCGGGGTTCGCGCCCTGAAGCAGGCGGAGGATGGTGACGGTTACATTGTGCGTTGCTACGAGTTGACCGGAAAGCCCGTGCAACAGGCGGCTATCACCTTCCCGGCTGCGATTCTTTCGGCTGAGGAGTGTAATGGCATTGAGGAGAAGATCGGTGCCGCCTCGTTCGAAAACCGCTCGCTGTTAGTCTCTGCGGGAAAATTCGCACCGAAAACTTACCGTGTCCGTCTGGCTGAACCTCAACAAAAATCGACACTCAATACGACGAATGCACCTGTCGCATTGCCTTATAATTCAATTGCCTACACTTCCGATGAGTTCTATACCTACTATCGTTTCGACCGCACTCGCGGCACATTGGCGGGTGAGTTGATCCCCCAAGAGGTGCGCTATAATGGCATTCCGTTTAAGATGGGCGAAGTCAATATCGAAGATGCTGTGAAATGCGAAGGACAGGTCATCGAATTGCCCTCCGGACACACTTACACCAAACTTTACCTGCTGGCAGCAGCGGTCGATCAGGCTTGCAACACAACATTCTCTGTGGGGGATGCAGCCTATTCCGTCGCATTGCCTCTGTGGAAAGGATTCTACGGTCAGTGGGGCTGGAACGGTTACAGTGAGGCGTTTATGAAAACGGCACCGATTGGTTATATCGGTACACACCGTCATCAGGGCGATGTGGGTAATTTGGCCTACGACTACTCTTATATGTATGTTGTCGCGTTAGATTTGCCCGCCGATGCCCGTCAGATTACCCTGCCTAAGGATCGCAATGTGGTGGTCTTTGCCATGACGGCATCCGATAACAGCGTAGATGATGTGACGCTTGCTTCTCAATTATTCATCCGCCCCGATGCACAATTCGGGCGAGATTAAGAAGTCAAACAGTTTCTAAGTAAAAATACGGTTGGTTTGTATAGGCGGAGTCGGGCAACAGAGGCTCGCTCCGTTTATACAAATTCGTGCCAAATAAAATTTCATTAGCACCTGAATTTAGCTGAATTTCGACGTTTTTTTCGTTGTATAGCGTGAAAAACATACACTTTTGCGACAAAGTAGTGCCGGATTCTGTACGATTTAGAAATTAGATGATGATTTATTTTTCGATCTGCAGCTAAATACCCTAACTTTGTTTGCACAACCAAAATAGTCTACACAAACTAAAACTTAAATAATCTAAAAAACCTAAAAGCCTATGAATGCAACAAAAGATTCGATTCTCTTTTTTTACCGATATCCTGTCGGAATATTTTCCACAACAATCTAATCACAATGCACTTCGCGTTTGCAGACAAGGGTCTGTCGATGCGTGTGTAAAATTATTCTCAACCAAAAACAACTTAATTATGACCAATTTCGGACACAAATTAATTTTGTCGGCATTGCTTTTTCTGTGTACCCCCCCCCTGGGCTATGCAGCGCAGACCGACAATGTGAACACCCTACAGCAGTCCGCATCCAAAATTACTGTAAGGGGTGTTGTTAAAGATGCCGCAGGTGTTCCTCAACTCGGTGTCACCGTAATGATTGAAGGTACAACTTCAGGAACCTCCACCAATTCAAACGGAGAGTACACACTCTCCTGCGATCCGAACGCCGAACTATCGTTCTCGTTCATCGGCTTGGTGGAGCAGAAACTTCCTGTGGCTAACCGTACCATTTTGAATGTCACCATGAAAGAAGATTCAAAAGTCATGGACGAGGTGATCGTGATCGGCTACGGTACCACTACGCGTAAGCGCGCAACGGGTGCGGTGGATCAGATCAAAAGCACGGTTCTTGCCGACCGTTCGGTCTCTTCGGTGGCGCAGGCTTTGCAGGGAACTTCGCCCAGCCTTGTCATCCAACAGCGTAGTTTCGACCCGAACAACACCGAGTTGAACATCAACATTCGTGGTATCGGTACGATGAACAACAACGAACCGCTGTTCGTTATCGACGGTATGATCAGTAACGGCAGTGAGCAGTTCCAGAAGTTAAACCCCAGCGACATTGAGTCAATCTCGATCCTGAAGGATGCCGGTACGGCTGCGATCTACGGTTCGCGTGCGGCAAACGGCGTACTGCTTGTTACGACCAAGAAAGGTCACAAAAATCAAGCTCCGAAAGTTTCGTTGAGCGCCATGGTCGGTTGGGATGTTCCCAAGACTCTCTACACACCGGTTGCCGGTTGGGAGAATGCTACGTTGCGTAATATTGCTGCTGCCAATTCGGGCAAGCCTGCAATGTTCTCCGCCGAGCAGATCCGTGACCTGAGAGCACACCAAGGAGAGGATCAGAACTGGATGGATCAGATCTTCAAAACATCCCTTCAGCAGAACTACAACATCAGCGTGCAAGGTGGTGGTGAGCACACTACTTATATGGTATCTGCCGGTTACTTCAATCAGGAGAGTAACTTCATCGGCCCCAACTACGGTACGACTCGCTACAACTTCCGTACGAATGTGGTGACCGAATACAAGCGTTTGAAGATGACAGCTCAGTTGGCTTATACCCGTTCGGACGACAAATCGAACATCGACGGCAATGCCATTGCCAACTCGTCGCGTCTGCCGACCTACTATTATTATAAGCAGAAAGATCCTGTGACGGGTCACTACCTGATCAACGACCTGCTGACCGACTTCTCGGCGATGGGTTTGCTGACCGATGGTGGTTATAACAAAAGTGACAACGATTTTGTCAACGGCAAGTTGGGTCTGGATTTCACAATCCTCAAAGGTTTGACATTGCGTGGCGCGTTGGGTCTCGACCTGAATGCCAAGCATCGCTACACCAAGACCAATACAGTTAATTTCTATATGCATAACGATCCCAACGGTGCTCCCCGTCCGGCTAATACCGATGACAAATCGGAGGATTGGAACGAGAAGGCGTGGTTGATCAATTCGCAGCTTATCCTCGATTTCGACCGCACATTCGGCAAACACCACGTTTCCGCCATGTTTGGAGCTTCGAATGAGTCTTACACCCGTCGGTCAAGCCAAATCGGTCTGCAATACGCTGATCCCGATCTGGGAATCAAGGGTGACGGAACCATCATTAGCCCGGGTTCTTATGTTTCGCCTGAGAGCACGACTCGTACCAGCCTTACCTCTATGTTTGGCCGTGTCGGTTATGATTACGAAGGCAGATACTTCATCGACGCCAGTTTCCGTTACGACGGTTCTTCGAAATTCGCATCCGATCTGCGTTGGGGATTCTTCCCCTCTGTGTCGCTTGCTTGGCGCATGTCCGAGGAGTCGTGGATGGAGAGTTACCGCGACAAAGTCGGTGATTTGAAAATCCGTGCAACTTACGGTACGCTCGGTAACCAATCGGTGGGTGACTACCAGTATTTCACCACCTATAATATCTATGCCAATACCTATGGCTTCAACAACACCCCTGTGGGCGGTGCCGGCTTCCAACTGGGAACCGACAACTTGCAGTGGGAGGTTTCGCACACTCTGAACTTAGGTCTCGATGCTTCGTTCTTCCACAACAGCTTGAACCTGACGTTCGACTACTTCCGCAAGAACACCACCGACATTTTGGTGAGACCGCAAACTCCCGCGCTGTTGGGTACCTCACTCCAGAACTACAATGCCGGAGAGATGCTGACCCAAGGTTGGGAGGTTACGTTGAACTACAACCTTGCCAGCAACGGCTGGAGACACAACTTCCAGTTCAACATCGGTGACTCGTGGAATGAGGTGGTGAAGTATGAGGGTTTCGAGGAGATCTCTAAGCCTTGCGAATTCTGGCGTATCAAACGCGAGGGTCTGCCCTTGAACTCCTACTACGGTTATAAATTCGACGGCTACTTCCAGAGTTACGAGGAGATCGAAAATTCGGCTCTTCCTGCCGGCAAGAATGCTTCGAACCTGCAACCCGGTGATGTGAAATTCATCGACCGCAACGAAGACGGCGTGATCGACGAGAACGACCGCTTCTACCTCGGTAACGCATTCCCCCGTTACTCCTTCGGTTTCAATTATAGCGTGGCATGGAAAGGCATCGACGTAGGTATCTTCCTGCAAGGTGTGTTGAAGCGTGATATGATGGTTCGTGGTGAGTTGATCGAGCCGTTCCACGGCAACTACGGTTACACGATGTATGATCACCAGCTTGATTTCTGGACACCGACCAACACCGACGCTAAATATCCCCGTCTGCTCGACCCGTCGGATCCGGCACAGTCGAATAACTGGGGTATGGGTTCGGATATGCAACTTGTTGACGGTTCTTACTTGCGTTTGAAAAACTTAACGGTAGGTTACACCTTGCCTGATAAGTGGACTAAGAAACTCGGTATCGAGAAATTCCGTGTCTATTTCAATGCACAGAACTTGTTCACACTCAGCCACATTTCCTACCTTGACCCCGAGCATTCGGAGAACAACGGTAACATGGACGGATGGGCAATTACAGGACGTAAATACCCGAACATCCGTTATTTCGGTGTAGGTGCTGATGTTACATTCTAATTTTAATCGACAATACAACTATGAAAAATATCATTAAACATATAACAGGATGTCTGGCGATGGGTGTTGTACTGCTCAGCAGTTGCAACTCGTTGGATCAGGCGCCTACCAATAAGTTTACCGATGACGTGTTCTGGTCGTCGTTGGATCGCGCGCAGCTGGTGCTCAACATGGCTTACAACCAGATGTACGGCGAAGATAAAAAATGGACCGATGAGTGTCTGAGCGACAACATGATCTCGTATCGTGGTAACCCTGACGAATACCGCATCCGCACAGGACAGGCAACCGCTTCGACCGGTATCTTCGGTGGCGAGTGGGGCTGGGCATTCGGTGGCATCAAGACCACCAATGTCTTTATGGACAAGGTGGACCTCGTACCGGGTATGAACGAGAAGATCAAAAGCGAAATGAAGGCGCAGATCCGTTTTATTCGTGCATACCTTTACTTCCGTTTGGCGAATTTCTACGGTGATATTCCTTTCTTCCTGCACGACATTACCCTTGAGCAGTCTCGTCAGATGCACCGCACCCCCAAAGCGGAGGTGATCGCTCAACTTCACAAGGAGTTGGAGGAGATCATGGCAGACCTTCCCAGTCGCAACGAAATGGCGGCAGAGCAGAACGGTCGTATTACCAAGGCCGCTGCGATGATGCTCAATGCCCGTATCTATCTGTACGACGGAAATTGGGACAAAACCGCTGAGATTTGCGACAAACTGATCCACGAGCAGGGTACTTATGGCACTTATGCACTCTTCACCGAGAGCAAAGGTCATTATACCGCTTACGAACGTCTGTTCCATTCGGCTACCGAGTACAATTGCGAGGTGATCCTCGACCATTCGTCGATGCAGACCATCAAAGAGTGGAATCGTTTCAACGAACTTGCTCCCATCACGGCTACTGCCAACCTGACACAGCGTGCTCCTACCCGTTCGTTGGTAGATAGCTACCTGAAAAAGGACGGCACAAAGCAGAATGCAGCTACCCGTTACGAGGAGATTGATCCCCGTCTCACGGCTACGGTGGTTTACAATGGTTACAAATGGTATGACAAAGACGGCGAAGGCAAAGAGACTTCGTGGACGATCGACCTGCTGAACGGCAAAGACGCTTTCAACGGTGCCGGCAGCAACACCACGCCCACCGGTTATTATACCCGCAAATACTTCGATCCGGATCATGGTAAGGAGTTGAAAATGTGGACGAACAGTATCATGATGCGTTATGCTGACGTGCTGCTGATGTATGCCGAGGCGAAATTAGAGAAGGGTGAGATGAGCCAAGCCGTATGGGACGAGACTATCCGTCCGATCCGTATGCGTGCCGGTTTCAATGCCGATGCCTGCGCCTATCCGGCTGCCGGTGATCTGCGCGAGATGATCCGCAACGAGCGTCGCTCGGAACTTGCACTCGAAGGTCTGCGCTATTTTGACATCATCCGTTGGAAAGCCGGTACGACCTATCTTTCGGGTCAGATCAAATCTTGCAAGGAAAAAGAGATGACCATTGCCAGCTACACCTTTACTTCGCGTGATTACCTGTGGTCTGTGCCTCAAACAGAGATGTCCCTTGTGCCCAGCCTGCGACCCAACAATACGGGATATTAATCGTTTAACTTTAAGACGTATATTAAGATGAAAAATATAGGAAAATTTTTAATGGCGGCTTTGCTGGTTTCAGCGAGTGTTTCGTGCTCCGAGGATATGGACTACACTCCGGGCGGAACCACTCCCGTGAAGCAGTTGCTGACTCCTGCCGTGAATTATTATGCAGAACTTCAGAGTTCGGCAACGGCAACCGTGAATTTCTCTTGGTCCCCCGCTATGGCTGAGGACGGCACAAAGGCAAACTACGAGATACTCTTCTTTAAGAGTGCAAAGGATACAGAGATTGCCTACGTGATTGATGCCGGTTCCAACACCAGCGTCAACATCCTGCACAAGGATCTGAACAAAGCAGCCGGCAAGGCCGGTATCAAAACCGGTACGACCGGTGATCTGTACTGGACGGTGACATCGAACCGTGCGGGTATATCTGCTCCCATCGAGGCTGCACCCCGCTGTCTGACGATCAAACGTCTGAACGGATTTGAAGAGATCCCTGCACAACTCTATTTGCTGGGTGATGGTACAGAGGCTGGTGACAGTGGTCTGCGTTGCCTGGAGAGCGGTGCCGACGGTGGTGAGTTCTCGGTTTACTCGCAACTCGAAGCCGGCAAGAAATACTTCTTCGTATCGACCATGGATGCCGGTGCTACACCTCGCACCTTTGCCATCGATGCCAACGGCGTGATTGCTGAGACGGCGGAGGCCGGCACAGTGGCTGAGAGCGGAATCTATCGCATCTACCTCGACTTCAACACGCGCGCTTACACCATGAACCGCATCGACAAAATTCAACTTTTCCAGTGTTCACAGAACAAGAGTTTTGCTGACTTTAAGTATCAGGGTCGTGGCGTATGGAGTGCTGCGGGTTTGACTACGCAAACGGGTGACGACCGCTACCTGTTCCACACATGGACCAACGGATCGGGCAACTGGAACGAGAAGTGGGCAAGCAAGAATTGGGACAATGCAGGTGCTCCTTCGTTGGGCTCTCCCGGTGATTTCTGGGCTATTACGATTCAGACCGATCGTTTGGGTGATGCTTGGGGCTACTCCTTCAAGTGGATCTCTTCCGAGTGGGCGAAGAAGACAACGGTAGACGTTACGATCGTGATGAACCTCGACGATTACGCCAACAAACCCTACTTCTATCACGTTGTAAGTTATAAATAATAAAAAAAACCGGAATGCTCCGGTCACAGTCACACGGCCGGAGCATTTACAATAGCATATAAATATGAAAAAAATACTTAAAAGCTTGATGATTCTGTCGCTCGCTGCTTTTGTAAGTACGGCGTGTACGGATTCAACAGAGTATGATTCGATCGACCCCCGTCCGACAAGCGACCTGCTTTATCCGACAAACGGTTCGACGGTCGAGCTTTTCAAATACTCTGAGGCAAAGACCAACTTCGAGTGGAAGAAAGCGGAAGGCACACAGATGTACTCCGTGGTGTTCTATGATGCGGGAAAACAGGAACTGGCTACCTTCCTTGCCGACAACAATGGCGAGCGAAATAGTCTCCAGTTGCCTCATGCTCAGCTTTCGGTACTTGCCGAGCGGGCAGGTGTCGCAGCCGGCAAGAGCGGAGATCTCTATTGGAACGTTATCACTTCGGCCGGTTCTCATTCGATGATTGCTGCGAAAGCCAGTAAACTGACTGTTACGCGCTACAAATCGGCGATGGAGAAACCTTACCAGTTGTTCCTTACGGGTGAGGGAACCGAGGGTGGTGCAGATTTCACCAAGGCTTTGCCCATGAAGAAGATCGGTGATAAGTTTGAAATTTACACGATGCTCAATGGCAAATATCAATTTGTCAACCGCAACGAAGAGGGTAATAAGATGGCTATCGGCCGCAACGAAGAGGGCGAGATGACCTATGGTGCAGATGCTTTCGGTGAGGCTGCAAAAGGTGTTTACCGGGTGACGATCGACTTCCTGAGTAGCGAGATTTCACTTGAGAAGGTCACTTCGCTGAAGATGCTCCTTGCCAATGGCAATTTGATTCAGGAATTTGCATACGTTGGTAACGGCGCATGGAAACTGCCACAACAAATCACCATTGAGTGGGCAAACGGCGACGATCGCTATCGTTTTGTTGCAGAAGTGGACGGCAAGAAAGAGTTGTGGAGCTCTACCCGCACCAACCGTGATGCCGAGTCTCCGAGGTCTATTCTGGCTGCCGACGGTTATTATAACCTCAATGTAGATACTAACACAGAGCACATCAACGACTCGTATCAATGTGCTTTCAAATTCTATGACCGTATTGCCAACGCACACTCCGACAAGGCTGACGTCTATGTTTACATGCAACCGGCTCGTTTCTACCACGAGTTCAAGCTCACCTATTCGTTGACCGATGTTCCTGCTGTCAGCACGCTGACTACGCCTGCTGCCGGCATCAAACTCATGCTGTCGACGACCAAAGACGCTTCGGCCGAATTCAAGTGGGTCGCTCCGGGAGCTTGTCCTCAGTTGAAACTGACCTCCTACAAGGTGATCTTTACAAAAGACGCTGCGGGTCAGCAGGTCATCGGTGAGGCTGCAGCAAACTGGGATACACACGTGAACATCAGACACACCGATTTGGATGCTATTGCTGCCGAGGCAGGGATCGCTTCCGCTACATCGGGTACGGTTTACTGGACGGTTCGCACAACGGTTGAGGGTACTGCTAAATTGGCTTCGTGTCCTGCTCGTAAACTCATTATCCGCCGATTCATTGCTCTGCCCACCGAGGCGTATGTCACCGGTGCCGGTACGGAGTTCGCTGCCGAGTACGGCAAGATGCACGTCATCACAGATGAGGGCGAGCACAAAGGCAAGTTCGAGGTCTATGTGAAATTGACCAAGGATGGCAAGTATGACCTGACAACCAGCAAAGACCCCAATGGTGACTCGTATGCTAAATACGCCGTTACGTCGTTGAAAACAGGTGGCAAGATCGAGGAGAATGCTGCGGCAGACAACAAGGTTACCAAAGAGAGCGGTGTCTATCGTCTGATTGTCGATTTCAATGTCGATACGATCGGTATTTACAAGGTGGACAACATGCGTTTCGTCTCGCTCGTTGTGCGTGATCAGCCGATTGCGCTTGATTACATCGGCAACGGTGTATGGGGCAAAACCAATGTAATCCCCGTATTCAGGGGTGGTTGGGATGATGACCGTATGAATTTCTTTGCAGAGTACGACGGTGTGAAACTCAAACTCGGCTCCAACGAGAAGAATGCCGGTGAAATTGCGACTGAGCCCAAACCCGGCGATCCGAAATATTGGATCTACTTCACCGGAGAGATGAGCGACTGGGATTACTACCTGCACTGCTTGAAGAGTTACCGTGCCAACACGGACAAGAAGGCCAACATCCAGATTCACATGAATGGTAACCAGACTTGTACGCATCCTTTCACCTACATTGAGTATCTGACCAAATAAATAACATCAACCGGAGAGAGGGATCCGTCCCTCTCCCCGATTAAAAAACAACGACAATGAAAAAATACCTTATAATTTCACTTGCTGCGATGGCTGTGCTGGCTTCGTCTTGTGGAGAAGATGATTTCTACTACGGCAAAGAAGTTAATCCCGATCCGAATGCCTATCTTCAGACTCCGTATAAGATCAACTGGAAGGCTGCGGCAGACTCGACCTCGTTTGAATTCATCAAGCAGTTCTACTGTGTTTTGCAGAATGATGCGTACCGCTACAACGGCGTGTTCTCTTACACCGAGTACAACTCGCGTGCGGACAACTTCAACAACTACTGGCAGCAGGCACACGCCATGGAGGTGATGATCGAGTTCTATAATCGACTGAAGGCAGGACAGACTACCGAGGTGCTGACGACGATGAATGCAAACCCCAATGTCTCGCTTCCCGAAGATACTTCGGCTGAGATCAAACAGTCGCGTCTGAAAGATCAGATTACACTGGCTACGATCGAGGGCTACTTTGCTAAATGGTTCGCGAAACACGGTAACAACTACGATGGCGGATATGCCGGAGCCAGTGGTTTCGGTAATAACTTTACCGACGATACTGCATGGATCGTGCAGACACTCAGTGAGTTGTATGATGCTACGGGCGATGTGAAGTACTACAAAGCTGCTAAGCAGACCTACGACGACACCATTTGGCCCCGCTGGGACTATGTCAACGGCGGACTGCCTTGGAAGGCGGACAACGGATCAAAGAACGAGTGCACCAACGGCCCGGCCTGCATCAATGCTTGCCGTTTGGCTCTCTATGCACAGGCCAACGGCGAGGAGGCAGACTACGAGAAATACAAAGCACAGGCTATCCTGATCTTCGACTTCTTGAGCTCTTCTCTCTTTGTTGCAACGACCGGTCAGGTGGGTGTCGGCCCGCTGAGTTACACGCAAGGTACTTTCATGGAGGCGGGTCGCCTGCTCTATCAGATGACCTCCAACAAGGAGTATTTGCGCGATGCTGCGAAGGCGGCTCGTTTCCAGATGACGGCTCCGAGTATGCTGACGGCCGGTCTGATGCGTGACGAGGGTGCGGACGAGAATAACTCTATCTTCAAAGGGGTGCTGTTCCACTACGCAAAGAATTTCATCCTTGATCCTAATTTTGACAAGGTGGATGCTTCGGTTCGCTCTGATCTCAAGAATTTTGTGACCTATCATGCCAATTGTGCATGGACGGTGGGTGTGGATAAAACGACATGGCCCAACAGCTATTTCGATGTTTACTACAAGGTACGTCGCTCGGCGTTCGGTGGTTCGCAGGGGGCACAAGCCAGTGCCTGCACCGCAATCGAGGCCATGACGCAGATCGAAAACGTGAAATTCTAATCCGGTAACCGCGAATGCCTTTCGAGGTGTTCTGCGCTACAAAAGACAGATCGTCCGAAAATTCGGACGATCTGTCTTTTGTAGGGTCAAGTGGTAATTCTTGTTGATGAATCGATTTACATTTGTCTCAAACAGGAAACGTTCCCGATCCTCGAGCTTGTCGAGAGGTCGCAAAGACACTTGAAAACACATTTCACGATCCTCGAGCCTGTCGAGAGGTCGCAAAGACACTTGAAAGTTCACGATCCTCGAGCTTGTCGAGAGGTCGCAAAGGTTACTCGCTCAATTTTACACGATCCTCGAGCCTGTCGAGAGG
>JAVXCD010000024.1:12247-15542 GCA_036659655.1 Alistipes sp. | reverse complement strand
AGTGAGCTGCATGAGGATTTACAGGACGGAAACCGGGGCGAAAAGAGCCGAAAAGAACGAGATTAATAAATTTAAAACAGCTTCTTAATGTGTTGTGCCAAATTTGCAAAGGCTACCTGCGTTTGTTCACCTGAACGCATGTCTTTGAGTGTGACTATTTGTTGCTCCAATTCCTGACTGCCGATGATGGCTACGAACGGAATCCCCCGTCGGTTGGCATACTCCATCTGCTTCTTCATCTTGCCGTTTTCGGGATAGATCTCGGAGGCGACCTGCTGATTCCGCAATGTTTTTAGCAAATCCAAGGCCGCCAGTTCTTCCGCATCGCCGAGGTTGACAAACAATACCTTGGTCGAGAAATTTACCTCTTCGGGGAACAACTCAAGCCCAACCATCACGTCGTAGATACGATCCGCGCCAAACGAGATGCCGACACCCGACGTGTCGGGCATGCCGAAAATTCCGGTCAGGTCGTCGTAACGGCCGCCTCCGCAGATCGAACCAATGGCGTAGTCCATGGCTTTGACCTCGAAAATGGCTCCTGTATAGTAGTTCAAACCACGTGCCAACGATAAGTCGAGTTCGAGGGGTAGGGAGATGCCCAAACGCTCCGTATAATCGAAAATCGTCTGCATCTCTCGCACGCCCTGTAAACCCGTTTCCGAGCCGCTGAGCACCTCTTGTAATTTACTTAATTTCTGATGGTTGTCTCCTGTTAATTCAAGGATAGGTTGCAGTTTGTCGATTGCCTGCTGATCCAGTCCGCGCTCGGCCAATTCGACCTTCACATTGTCGATGCCGATCTTCTCCAACTTGTCGATCGCCACGGTGATGTCGATCATCTTGTCGGCATGACCGATAGTCTGGGCAATGCCATAGAGAATTTTGCGGTTGTTCATCTTGAGGGTCACGTGGATGCGCAGCGCACCGAATACCCGTTCCACGATGTCCACCAACTCCACCTCATTGAGCAGAGAGCGGGAACCGATCACATCGACATCACACTGGTAAAATTCGCGGTAACGTCCTTTTTGCGGGCGGTCGGCACGCCATACGGGTTGAATCTGATAGCGCTTGAAGGGCAACACCAATTCGCTCTGGTGCTGCACCACGTAGCGGGCAAAGGGTACGGTGAGGTCGTAGCGCAGCCCTTTCTCGCAGATCTTCGAGGCCGAATGCACCTCCTCGTCGGTCAGACCGGCGGCATAGTCCCCTGAGTTGAGAATTTTGAAGAGCAGTTTGTCGCCCTCGTCGCCGTATTTACCCAGCAGGGTGGTGAGGTTCTCCATCGAAGGAGTTTCGAGCGGCGCGTAGCCGAACGTGCGGAATACACTGCGAATGGTGTCGAAAATATATTGGCGGCGCATCATCTCCGCGGGGGAGAAATCACGTGTGCCTTTGGGAATAGATGGTTTTTGTGCCATGGTTATTTTTATTGCATTTGACGCTCAAAATAGCGATCGGCTTGAGCTTCAAAAATGTTTATTATTCTACTAATTTCTTATATTTCACTCTGTGGGGAGCCATGTCGCCACCTTGTGCGCGCTTCCACTCTTCAAATTCGCTGTATGATCCCTCGTAGAAAATTGCTTTTGAGTCGCCCTCAAACGAGAGAATATGCGTAGCGATACGGTCGAGGAACCAACGGTCGTGAGAGATAACGACGGCACAGCCTGCAAAATTGTTCAGACCCTCCTCCAGTGCGCGCAGCGTGTTGACATCCACGTCGTTAGTGGGCTCATCCAATAGCAGTACATTGCCCTCCTCCTTGAGTGCCAATGCCAGATGCAGTCGGTTGCGCTCACCTCCTGAGAGAACCCCGCATTTCTTCTCTTGGTCGGCTCCCGTGAAGTTGAAGCGTGCCACATAGGCACGTGAGGGCACTTGTCGATTGCCGAGCGTGATCAAGTCGCTGTTTTGCGAGATCACCTCGTATACCGTTTTTTCGGGGTCGATGGACTGGTGCTGCTGATCCACATAGGCCAATTTCACCGTAGGTCCCACACGGAAAGTGCCCGAAGTGGGGGTGTCGATGCCCATGATCATGCGGAAAAGGGTGGTCTTGCCGGTGCCGTTCGGGCCGATGATGCCCACGATGCCGGCAGGTGGCAGGGAGAAATTCAGTCCTTCGTACAGCACGCGGTCGCCGAAAGCCTTTGAGACATCCTGTGCCTCGATTACCACGTCGCCCAAGCGGGGGCCGTTTGGAATGAATATTTCGAGTTTCTCCTCTTTCTGCTTCGTATCTTCGTTGAGCATCTTGTCGTAGGCCGATAGACGCGCTTTGCTCTTGGCACGCCGTCCTGCGGGAGACATCTGCACCCACTCCAACTCGCGTTCGAGGGTCTTGCGACGTTTGCTCTCCTGCTTCTCCTCCATCGCCATGCGTGTGGTCTTCTGCTCCAACCAGCCCGTATAATTGCCCTTCCACGGAATGCCCTCCCCGCGGTCGAGTTCGAGAATCCAGCCTGCCACTTTGTCGAGGAAATAACGGTCGTGGGTTACGGCAATCACCGTCCCCTTATATTGTTGCAAGTGCTGCTCCAGCCAGTCGATCGACTCGGCATCGAGGTGGTTGGTCGGCTCATCTAATAGCAGTACATCAGGCTGTTGCAACAGTAGACGGCACAGAGCCACACGACGACGCTCTCCGCCCGAAAGCACCTTCACACTTTGATCCGACTCCGGACAACGGAGTGCATCCATGGCACGTTCCAGCACGCTGTCCAACTCCCAGCCGTTGACGTGGTCGATGAGTTCGTACAACTCGCCCTGACGGTCGATGAGTTTGGCCATGGTGTCATCATCCATCGGCTCGCAAAGTTTCAGGTTGATCTGCTCATACTCTTTGAGTAGAGCAACTGTTTCGGCACAGCCCTCTTCGACAATCTGACGCACGGTTTTCGTGTCGTCGAGTTTGGGCTCCTGCTCCAAGTAGCCGACCGTGTAGCCGGGGGAGAAGACTACCTTGCCTTCGAAATTCTTGTCCAGTCCGGCAATAATTTTCATCAATGTCGACTTTCCCGAACCGTTCAGACCGATGATACCGATCTTTGCGCCGTAGAAAAAAGAGAGGTAGATGTTGTTGAGTACTTTCTTTTGATTGGTAAATGTCTTGCTGACACCTACCATCGAGAAGATAATTTTTTCGTCTGCCATTATATTGTTATTTTAACTGATCTTGTAAAGATTTACAAAGGTAAGGAATAATTCAAAATGAAGAATTAAGAAGCTGTTTTAATTTTAGAAACTGTTTTAAATTTATTCAGCTTGTTCTTTTCGGCTCTTTTCGTCC
>JAVXCD010000024.1:0-12150 GCA_036659655.1 Alistipes sp. | reverse complement strand
CCTGTAAATCCTCATTTAGCTCGCTAAAATCGGATTTACAGGACAAAAACCGGGGCGAAAATAGCTTCGGTGACAAATTCAAACAGTTTCTAAGTTGATCTCAAGTGATTTCTACCCCTGCAATTTGCAGGGATATTTTTTTATCGTTATCTTTGTGAAATTTAGAAATACGGCATGAGCACACACAAATCGGGTTTTGTCAATATTATAGGTAATCCCAACGTCGGGAAATCGACGCTAATGAACGCCTTGGTCGGGGAAAAACTCTCGATCATCACCTCCAAAGCACAGACTACACGTCACCGCATCATGGGCATTGTCAATGGGGAGGATTTTCAGATCGTTTATTCGGATACTCCGGGCATACTGAAGCCCAATTATAAGTTACAGGAGTCGATGATGAAATTTGTCACCAACGCCCTCACCGATGCCGACATTATTCTCTATGTGACCGATACGGTGGAGCAGAGCGAGCGGTCGATGGAGGTGATCGACAAGATCAATAAGAGCGGGATTCCTACGTTGGTGGTCATCAACAAGATAGACCTTACTACGCCGGAGGCACTCGACGTTTTGGTCGATAAATGGCAGACGGAGATTCCCAACGCGAAGGTTATACCGGTCTCGGCAAAAGAGGATTTCAACATCGTTGGGCTGTTTCATAACATCGTGGAGCTGCTGCCCGAAGGACCTGCATATTACCCTAAGGATACACTGACTGACAAGTCGTTGCGGTTCTTCGCTTCGGAGATCATCCGCGAAAAGATCCTGCGGCTCTACGACAAAGAGGTGCCTTATTGCTGCGAAATAGCGATCGAATCGTACACCGAGGAGCCGACGATTGATCGAATCTCGGCAGTCATTTACGTGGCTCGCGAGTCTCAGAAGGGTATTCTGATCGGTCACAAAGGCGAAAAGCTCAAACAAGTAGGGCAAAAGGCACGTGAAGATATGGAGAAATTTCTCGACAAAAAGGTGTTTTTGCAACTTTTCGTCAAGGTCAACGAGGATTGGCGTAACAACGAACGGCAGCTCAAGCGATTCGGCTACGAAACGGAGTAATTTCAGGCAATAAACAACGGTTCAGGTACGTTATCCGACATCAGAAAACAAGGGAATGCGTAAATTTATCATAGGAATTTTATTGGGTGCGACACTGCTCGGCAGCGGACAGGCACGCGCGCAATATAACAAAGAATATTTTTTCTGGGTCGGCCGCACCTGCATGATGAACAACGATTATCAGGAGGCGATTCGAACCTTAAATACCTTGTTGCGTTTCGACGAAAATGCCTACGAGGGTTATTTTTTGCGCGGTATTGCCAAGTATAATCTCAACGATCTGTTGGGTGCCGAGGCCGACTTCAGCATCGCCATCCGTAAAAATCCGGTCTTCACGACAGCCTACACCTATCGCGCCATTACCCGCTCACGTTTAGGTAATTACGACGATGCACTTAAAGATTTTCAGGAGGCCATCGATCTGCGCCCAGATCTACCGAATCCCTATTATAGCCGTGGTGTTACCCGACTGCTGAATCAGCAATTTAAGGAGGCGATCGAAGACTTCGATCTGTTTGTTCGTCAAGAGAATAAGGTGGCGGATGCCTTCATCAACCGCGGGGTCAGTTACCTCTATTTGAGGGATACCACGCGTGCCTACGAGAATTTTGACACGGCCATCAAGACCAACCGCGAGAATCCTGACGGCTACAACCGTCGCGGTGCACTTTTCATGCAGCAGTCGAAATTCCCGGAGGCTGAGACCGACTTCAACCGGGCTATCAAGTGCGATTCCAACTACCTACTCTCCTATTTTAACCGTGCCTTGGTCTACTCCAACACCAAACGTCCCGTGCAGGCTCTCACCGACTTCGACAAGGTGATTCGCCTCGACTCGACCAATTCACTCACCTACTTCAATCGTGCTATCGTCCGCACACAAATCGGCGATTACAATCGTGCTTTGGAGGATTACAACAAAGTGGCTTACTACTCGCCCAACAATGTGTTGGTTTACTACAATAGAGCATTGTTATATACGCAATTAGGTGATATTCAGACTGCTATTGATGACTACACGAAAGCCATCAAACTCTATCCCGATTTCGCCGGTGCCTACATCAATCGCAGCAACCTGCGGCAGGCACTGCGTGACCCGCAGGGTGCCAAGATGGATCGGGCTGTGGCTCAGAAGAAAATTGCGGAGTATAAATCGCGTGTGAGCGACAGTACCTATTCTATTTTCGCCGACACTACCCAGCGTTTCGACCGCTTGCTCTCGTTCGACAGCAAACTTTCGGGTGGCAGTTTCGAGCGTATCACGGCCAAAAGCGGGGGCGACTTGACGCTGTTGCCGCTCTTTAAGTTCACACTCATGCGTCCCGACACCGTCATGGTCACCGAGAGTTATCGGGTGCAGCGCATCGAAGATTTCAAAAAGCGTATTCACAACACCTACCTAACTCTTTCGCACAACGATAGCAATATCTCGCCCGACTCTCTGGTGCTGTTGGACAAGGAGTATATGCAGCGGCTCAATCAGAGTGATAACACTTCGTGGACGGTGCTCTTCGAACGGGGCATCACACAGTCTCTCATCAAACAGTACACCAACTCGGTGAACACCTATTCAGCGGCTATTGAGTTGAATCCGACCAACCCGTTCCTCTATTTGAATCGTTCGACCACGCGTGCGGAGATGATCGATTTCATCTCCTCGATTGACAATTCGTACCAGCGTATCACCATCGACTCAGACCCGGCGAACAGGCTGACCAACAACCATTCGCGTGCTTACAATTACGATGAGGCGGTGGCCGACTTGAACAAAGCGATCAAACTCTTTCCCGGACTGGCTTACGGCTACTACAACCGTGCGAATCTGATGGCTCTTTCGGGCGAACTGCCCAAGGCCTACGAGGACTACACAAAGGCCATCGAGTTGAATCCCACTTTTGCCGAGGCCTACTACAATCGCGGTGTGATTCAACTCTTTATGAAGGACTCTCGCAAGGGATGTCTCGATCTTTCGAAGGCGGGCGAATTGGGCGTGAAACAAGCCTATACGGTGCTGAAATTATATGCTAAGACAAATGAATAACAACTTAAATTAAAATAACATGAAAGAAACTATCCAAAAGAAACTCAGTGATTCGCCCGTAGCAAGGTGGACAGCACTGGTGCTGCTTGCTTCGGCAATGCTGTTCGCGTATATGTTCGTGGACGTACTCTCTCCGCTCAAAAGTATGCTGGAGTCCCAACTTCATTGGGATTCGGTCACTTATGGAACTTTTACCAGTTCGGAGTATTTCCTCAATGTCTTCGTCTTCTTTTTGATTTTTGCAGGCATCATCCTCGATAAAATGGGGGTGCGCTTCACGGCGATCCTCTCCGGTGCAGTCATGGTGCTGGGTGCCTCGCTCAAATATTTCGCAGTGAGCGAATATTTCGCCGGCACAGGCCTTGAGGCGACCCTCAATTCGTTCTGGCCCTCCTTCCCCGCCTCGGCTAAATTGGCCTCGCTGGGATTCATGATCTTTGGTTGCGGTACCGAAATGGCCGGTGTGACGGTGTCTAAAGGTATTGTCAAATGGTTCAAAGGCAAGGAGATGGCACTCGCTATGGGTGTTGAGATGGCAATTGCCCGTCTGGGTGTGGCTTTCGTGGTGCTGATCTCGCCCCGTCTGGCGGCATTGGATGCTGTGCAGGATGTTTCGCGTCCCGTACTTTTCTGTACCTTGCTGCTGCTGATCGGCTTGATCAACTTCTGCATCTACGCTGTCATGGATCGTAAACTCGAAAAACAGGTGGGCGAAAGCGGTGAAGAGCCGGAAGAGCCCTTCAAAATCAGCGATATTGGCGTGTTGTTCACCAACAAGACGTTCCTCATCGTGTCGGCCTTGTGTGTGCTCTACTATTCTGCCATCTTCCCGTTCCAGAAATATGCAATCAATATGCTGGAGTGCAACCTTGGACTCACGTCCATCGAGGCGGGTGATATTTTCTTCTACTTTCCTCTGGGTGCGGCGGCTATCACGCCCTTCCTCGGTTGGTTTATCGATCGCAAAGGCAAGGGAGCCACGATGCTGATGATCGGTGCTGTGCTGATGTCGGTCTGTCACCTGATTTTTGCCCTTGTGCCGCTGACGGAACCCATTGCTTACGCAGCTATCGTGCTGCTGGGTATCTCCTTCTCACTGGTGCCGGCCGCTCTGTGGCCTTCGGTACCTAAGTTGGTGGATAACCGTTGTCTCGGTTCGGCCTATTCGGTCATTTTCTGGATTCAGAACATTGGTCTGTGCCTCTTCCCGATCTTGATCGGCTATGCATTACAGGCTACAAACGTCGGTGTGACCGACCCTACGCAATATAACTACACCATTCCGATGCTGATGTTCGCCAGTCTGGGTGTGTTTGCATTTTTGCTGGGCTTGTGGCTCAAACGCGAAGATACGAAGCACCACTATGGACTCGAGGAACCCAATATAAAGAAGTAAGAAGCTGTTTTAAATTTATTCATCTTGTTCTTTTCGGCTCTTTTCGCCCCTGTTTTCGTCCTGTAAATCCTCATTTAGCCTGCTAAAGTCGGATTTACAGCACAAAAACAGGAACAAAATAACTCTCAAATAACTTCGGTAACAAATTCAAACAGTTTCTAAATTACAACAAATAATGGCTTTACAATGTGGTATCGTCGGTCTGCCGAATGTCGGTAAGTCGACTCTTTTCAACTGCCTGTCCAATGCGAAAGCACAGGCGGCCAACTTTCCGTTCTGCACCATCGAGCCCAATGTCGGCGTGATCACAGTGCCCGATCAGCGGCTCGTCAAACTGGCCGAGATAGACAAGCCGAAGAAGGTGATCCCGACAACCATTGAAATCGTCGACATCGCCGGTTTGGTCAAGGGTGCCTCGAAAGGAGAGGGACTGGGAAATAAATTTCTGGCTAACATCCGCAATACCAACGCAATTATCCACGTGTTGCGCTGTTTCGACAATGGAAACATCACCCACGTGGACGGCTCGATTGACCCCGTGCGCGACAAGGGGATCATCGACACCGAGTTGCAACTCAAAGACCTTGAGACCGTGGAGAGCCGTTTGGGCAAGAGCCAGAAGCAGGCTGTGGTGGGCGGCGATAAGAACGCCAAGCGGCAGGTGGAGTTGCTCTTACAGTACAAAGCCCTGCTGGAACAAGGTAAGAGTGCCCGCACATTGCTCTTAGACAAGGAGGATCGCAAACTTGTTTCAGACCTCAATCTGTTGACTGATAAACCGGTACTCTATGTTTGCAATGTGGATGAGAAGAGTGCTGTCACGGGGAATGCCTACACCGAAGCGGTCAAGGCTGCTACGGCTGACGAACAGGCTGAGATTCTGATTATTGCCGCAGCCACCGAAGCGGACATCGCCGAGTTGGAACTCTTCGAGGAGCGTCAGATGTTCTTGGAGGAGATTGGGCTGAAGGAGTCGGGCGTGGCACGCCTGATTAAGTCGGCCTACAAATTGCTAAATTTAGAGACCTTCTTCACCACGGGAGCCGATGAAAGTCGCGCGTGGACCTATAGCAAGGGGATGAAAGCGCCTCAGACGGCAGGTATCATCCATACCGATTTTGAAAAGGGATTCATCCGTGCCGAGGTGATAAAATACAACGACTACGTGAGCCTCGGCTCGGAAAAAGCGTGCCGCGACGTGGGTAAAATAGGGATCGAAGGCAAGGAATATATTGTGCAGGATGGAGACATCATGCATTTCTTATTCAATGTGTAATAACTTAAACACCAACATTATGAAAGAATTAAAGTACATCATTATCGGTATCGCTATCATCGCGAGTGCTGTGATTTTAGGCAAAGCCTACACCTACAAGTATCGCGCACAAGACACGGTTGTTGTCACGGGCTTGGGTGAGACGGAATTTTCGTCAGATATGATTGTGTGGAATGGAACGGTGACGGCCGAGTCGAGCAGCGTCGAGGCCGGCTATGCGCAAATTGAGGCCGGCAAGAAAAAGGTGCAAGCCTACATTGCCTCGAAAGGAATTGCCGACAGTGCGGTGGTTTTTCAGTTTGTTACGACCTCTAAGGAGTTCGATCCGATCTACAATGCCGGCGGTAATTGGGCAGGACAACGCTTTACAGGTTATAGCCTACGTCAAAATTTCTCGGTGGAGTCCACCAACGTGGAGGCTGTCGAGAACATCTCGCGCGAAATCTCGTCGCTCATTGCACAAGGAGTCTCGATAGAAGCGATGGAACCGGCTTATTTCTACACAAAACTCGATGATGTGAAACTGGGGCTGATTGAGAAGGCCGCTGCCGATGCACGCACACGTGCTGAGAAGATTGCCACAAATGCCGGCACCAAGATCGGTAATGTTGCATCGGCACGCATGGGCGTTTTCCAGATCACAGCCGCTAACAGCAACGAGGAGTTCTCGGCCGGCGGATCGTTCAACACCTCCAGTCGCAATAAAAAAGCACGTATTACCATGCGTGTGGAATATCGCATAAAATAGTTTTTAATTATGTCCAGACCAGTCAGAGTGCGTTTTGCACCAAGTCCTACGGGGCCTCTGCACATCGGAGGTGTCCGCACGGCACTTTATAACTATCTTTTTGCCCGTCAGCATGGCGGCGCCATGATTCTGCGTATCGAAGATACCGATTCCCAACGTTTTGTCCCCGGTGCGGAGGCTTACATCATGGAGTCGTTGCAATGGTGTGGTATCGAGATCGACGAGGGGGTCGGTGTGGGAGGATCTCACGCTCCCTATCGCCAGAGTGAACGGCGCGAAATCTACCTGAAATATGCACTTCAACTCGTTGATTCGGGTTGGGCTTACTACGCTTTCGACTCTTCAGAGGAGTTGGATGTACTGCGTAAGCAGGCAGAGGAACAAGGGGATGCCTTCGCTTATAATTATAAAGTGCGCGAAAAACTGCCTACTTCGCTGACGTTGTCCGCAGAGGAGGTGCAGATGCGCATTGAGCGTGGCGATCAGTGGGTGATCCGGTTCAAAATGCCCGAAAACGAGGTGGTCACCATGCACGATCTGATTCGTGGCGAGGTGATGGTAAATACTTCTACTTTAGATGATAAGGTGCTCTATAAATCGGCCGATGCTCTGCCTACTTATCACTTGGCAAACATCGTGGATGATCGCCTGATGGAGATCTCGCACGTGATTCGCGGCGAGGAGTGGCTGCCGTCGTTGCCGTTGCACTACCTATTATATAAGGCGTTCGGTTGGACAGATTTACAGCCTGAATTTGCCCATCTGCCGCTGTTGCTGAAACCGACGGGCGGAGGCAAACTCTCTAAACGCGACGGAGACAAAATGGGTTTTCCTGTGTTTCCGCTCTTTTGGACGGCACCCACGGGTGAGACGGCTCACGGTTACCGCGAAGACGGTTACCTGCCCGAAGCGTTTATCAACATGCTGGCTCTGTTGGGCTGGAATCCCGGCACGGAGCAGGAGATTTTCTCCATGCAGGAGTTGATTGATACTTTCTCGCTGGATCGTGTCTCGAAATCGGGCGCACGGTTCCAACCCGAAAAGGCACATTGGTTCAATGCGCAATATCTACACACAAAGAGTGACAGCGAGTTAGCTGCACTCTACCAGCCGATTCTTAAAACACACGGCATCTGTGTGTCAGACGAGTTGGCCGGCAAGGCTGCGGGGATCATGAAGGAACGTGCGACGTTTGTCAACGACCTGTGGGATCTGACCTCGTTCTTTTTTGTGGCTCCCTGTGAGTACGAAGAAAAACAGGTGAAGAAGTTTTGGAAAGGACAGAATCCTGCAATTCTCAGCGAATTGCGGGTTGTTATGTGTGCCATCAGCGATTTTTCGGCTGCAAATACCGAGGCCATCGTTCACGGCTGGATCGAGAGCAAAGGGTACGGCATGGGGCAGGTGATGAACACGTTGCGACTGGCTCTGGTCGGCGCGGGCAAAGGTCCGGGCATGTACGAAGTGACGGCATTTATCGGCAAGGAGGAGACTCTCAGTCGTATTGATCACATTTTACATACGCTGAAACCGCTGGAATAATGGACATAGAGCAACATATCTGGGGCATGACACCCGACGAGGAGGGCATCATCCTCTATACCCTGCGTAATGAGCATGGTGCACAGGTGCAAATCAGCAACTTCGGCGCGACGGTGGTGTCGGTGAAAGTTCCCGACAGGGAAGGGGTTTTGGCGGATGTGGTGCTGGGATACAAAAATTTTGACGGTTATTTCTCCGACCCGGCTTGCTGTGGCAAGAGTGTGGGGCGGGTGGCCAACCGTATCGCTTTCGGACAGATGACCATCGAGGGCAAGGAGTATAGGCTGGAAATTAACAATGGTATGAATCACCTTCACGGGGGCTCGAAAGGATTTGCTAATCGCTTGTGGGAGAGCCGTGTAGAGACTAATCGCATTGTTATGTCTCTCACCTCGGACGATGGCGATCAGGGCTATCCCGGCGAATTGAACGTGGAAGCCATCTTCGATTTCGACGAAGACAACACGTTGGAGATAACTTATTTGGCAAAGACGGACAAGACCACAGTTGTGAATCTCACCAACCACCTTTATTTCAATCTTGCGGGTGACGGCAGTGGTTCGATTCTCGATCATGAACTGCGGCTTAATAGTGCTAAAGTATTGGAGATGAACGATAAACAGATTCCTACGGGGAAGATGTTGGAGGTGAAAGATACTCCGCAGGACTTCACCTCATTTCGCTCGTTCCGTGCGGGAGTCGATTCGACATTTAACCATATCTGTGATTTCAAGGGTTATGATCACCCGTTTGTGATCGACGGCTGGCAACCTGCTATTTTGGGCGAGGTCGGTGAGTTACGTGATCTTCGGTCGGGACGTAAAGTGACCGTTTTTTCGTCGCAGCCCAGTGTGATGATCTACACGGGCAACTGGTTAGCCGGAGGTTGCCCTCTGACCAAGTCGGGCAGTCGCTACAACGACTACGATGGCGTGGCGATCGAGTGTCAGAGTTACCCCGATGCGATCAATCACCCCGAATTTCCATCACCGTTGTTGCATCCGGACGAGTTGTATTGTCAAAAAATCGTCTTTCACTTCGGTGTGATGTAGAAGATGACACTACGGCGATAAACAGGAAAGAATCGGCTCAAGAGGCCGATTCTTTCATTGTGTTGGCAGCCAGTTCTTTGTGCTGGGATTGGAGAATGACGATGATTACAGAGACAAGTACTAAAATAAGTCCTGTGGCACTGTCGAGATTAAAGGTCTCTCCGAAGTGCACCACACCGATCAATACCGCAGTGAGGGGTTCCATGGAGCCTAAGATGGAGGTCATGGTAGATCCGATCTCCTTGATGGCTAAAACTAACGTCAGGTTCGAAAGCACCGTCGGAAGGAGTGCCAACAACAGCATATTTTGCCACATATTCCACGTATGAACCACTTGAATCCCGGACGTTGAGAGGGCATAAATCATGAAATAGATCGCGCCGAAGGTCAGCACATAGAATGCCAGCACCAACGAATCAATTCGCGTGGCACGGCTTTTCATCACTCCGATGATGTAGGCGGCATAAGTGAAGACGGTGCTGGCGGTGAACATGATTCCCTTTGCCGGATTGTTGTGTCCCACGTCGCCCCATGCCAGCAAAGCTACGCCGACCAGCGAAACCAGCACTGCAATCAGAATCCAAATCGAACTCTTCTCCTTGAAAAACAACGTCATAATAATCGCTACTACTAAGGGATAGAGGAAGTTGATGGTGGTGGAGACCCCACTGGGAATGAAGTCGTAGGAGCGGAGTAATCCGAAAGCTGTCCCGGCATACATGACGCTCAGGAACAGTAGTACCGCAAAATCACGTCCCGAAATGCGAAAATTGCGCCGTGTGACCAGCGCAATGAGCCCCATCATTATGGCTGCGATCCCCAACCGATAGAACAAAATGGTCGGTGAGGCCATGCCGGTGTGAAGCAGGGGGATCGAGAAAAGTGGCACCAGCCCGAAGGTGGCCGATGAGATGATGGCGTATATAGCTCCTTTCAGATTGCTCATGATTATTCTAAATGCAATTAATTTGCCAATAAAGAGTGCAAAGATAGCGTAGATTTTGGAATTTCAGCCGCCGTGTCGTAACTTTGGTCTGCGAAACAGCATGACCCGATGAGACTGTTATTCAATTTCCTGTTTATTTTCGGTTTCACCGCCCTCCCTTTCGAGAGTGGTCGTCGCAGTGCGATGTCGGAAGAGATCCAACCGGCACCTTGCCGCGCTGTGTTGCTGTTTGCGGGCGACCTCATGCAGCACCTGCCACAGGTTGCGGCTGCGCGCCGGGCCGAGGGCTTCGACTATGGAGCTTGTTTTGAGTACGTGACTCCCTATTTCCGTCAGGCTGATCTGGCTTTTGTGAATCTCGAAACCACCCTCACTACGACCAACTATTACACCGGTTATCCCTGCTTCCGATCGCCCGTACAGGTGGCTGATGCCCTGCAAAATATGGGCGTGGATGTTGCTGTGATGGCCAATAACCATTGCTGTGATGCAGGCGGACGGGGAGTGGTGACAACGGTGGCGGAACTTACCATGCGAGGAATCGAACATACGGGGGTCTTTACCGACAGCACAGACTACAAACGCAACAACCCGCTTTATCTCCGCGCGGGCAACATCTCGTTTGCTCTGCTCAACTACACCTATGCGACCAACGGAATCCCAGTGCCCCAAGGAGTATTGGTAAATGCTCTCGATACGGTGCGAATGGCGCGGGATTTGGCGACCATCTGTCGCGATACGGTTGACTGTGTGATTGCCTTCCTGCATTGGGGGAACGAATACGAGCGCAAGGCGAACGCCTCACAGCGAAAGATTGCGACATTTTTGCAGCGCAACGGGGTCGATCTGATCATCGGCAGTCATCCCCATGTGGCGCAGCCTTTCGAGCAGGATTCGACTCATATCACTCTCTTTTCGCTGGGTAATTTTGTCTCCAATCAGCGCAACCGTCACTGTGACGGAGGATTAATGGCGGAGATCTGTGTGGAAAAATCGTTGGACGGCCGACTGAAATATGCGCTTCAAATTATCCCGGTGTGGGTGTTATGCCCCAATTATCGTATCCTGCCGCCCGCGGTGGGGGACACCTTGCAGATGCCGGCTTCGGCACGCGCGGCCTATACACAATTCAAAATGGATACCCGACAATTGCTATACAAATAAATATAGGTATAACTTGTGCTGATAGTATTATCAAAACAAACGATAGGGATTTGTGGATAAAATTGCGAAAAAGTGCGTACATTTGTATCACTGAAAAATAAACACAAAAACAATAAGACTATGAAAAGTATTAAAGGAACTTTGACCGAGCAGAATCTGCTTAAATCATTTGCCGGAGAGAGTCAGGCGCGCAATCGTTACTCGTTTTTCTCCAGTGTTGCAAAAAAAGAGGGTTATGAGCAGATTGGCGGTGTCTTCATGGAAACAGCCGAACAGGAGAGAGAGCATGCACAGAAATTTTTCAAATACTTGGAGGGAGGAGATGTAACCATTACGGCTTCTTATCCCGCAGGTCGCATCGCGACCACTACGGAGAATCTGCTGGCGGCTGCTAATGGCGAAAACGAGGAGTGGAGTGTACTGTACCCCGAATTTGCCGACATCGCCGAGAAAGAGGGATTTCCCGAAATTGCCGATACATTCCGTCAAGTCTCCATCGTGGAGGCCGAGCATGAGAGACGTTATCTCAAATTGTTGAGCCGCATCACCGACGGTAATTTCTTTAAGCGCGACGGTGAAATTTGGTGGCAGTGCCGCAACTGCGGTTTTATCTGCAAAGCATCGGAGGCTCCCGCGTTGTGCCCTGCTTGCAAGCACCCGCAAGCCTATTTTGAACCCAAGAAGGAGAACTATTAGTAGATGAATTACACAAAAAGAGGACGCTGCGATGCGTCTTTTTTTTTGGATCAAGCGCAAAACCCGGTGGAAATTCCGATTAAGCAAAAATTTTAGTGAGCCTGAAGATGAAGAAAAAAACACGCTCCTCGAGCCTGTCGAGAGGTCGCAAAGTACACTGAAAACACAATGCACGATCCTCGAGCTTGTCGAGAGGTCGCAAAGGTAATTAGCATCGTGACCCTGCG
>JAVXCD010000023.1:0-15571 GCA_036659655.1 Alistipes sp. | reverse complement strand
TTTGCGAAGAGATAATTTTCGCTATCAATAGATAGGGTCTCGGCGGTCAGCGACAAAGCAATAACCTCCAAGTCGGAGAACTTGGGCACGACACCACAGCGGGGGATATTTCCTTGACTATTGACCATTTTTGAGCAAAAGGCTTTGTTTGTTCCAAAATTTTGACGAAATTTGTCATTAAATTGTGCATGCTTTGTGATGTATTTTATTGTTTTTATATACCACTAAATTACTAAATATCAATGTGTTGTGCAACATTTTTATGCTAAATCTATCGAAAAACTAAATATATTTAATTCAAACAACAGGTTGACAAAACTCCGCTTCGAGACCTTTTCGACAAATCAAATTTATTTAACTTTTAACCGCCCACATTTTTAGCGGACAGTAATGAAAACAGATCAATAGTGAAAAAGAGGGAACAAACGGCAGCTTTGACCTGCGAGACACCAATCCGCGTGCGGTTTTCGGAGGTGGACTCCATGCAGGTTGTGTGGCACGGTGAGTATATCCGCTATTTCGAGGACGGACGCGAGGATTTCGGACGCCGATTCGCGGGACTGGGGTATGCCGACCTTGCCAAGTCCGGTTATCTGGTTCCTGTCGTGGATGCCGCGTTGCAATTCAAAAGCCCGCTGCGCATAGATGATACTGCCGTCGTCGAAACCCGCTATATCGACACCGATGCGGCCAAGATTTGTTTCGAATACACCATCCGCCGCCAACGCGACGGCGAAATTGTTGCCACAGGCTCGACGATGCAGGTGTTCGTCGACTTCGACTACAACCTATGTCTGACACAACCCGACTTCTACATTGAATGGAAAAATAAATGGCTCAAATAGCGATCTATCTCGGTGCCGATCGTATCATCAGCTCCTGCGGCCTTACGACCGCGGAGAATGTTGATGCCATCGGGCGGAATGAACTTGGGGTGAAGTCGTTCGCCGATCTGGCGCTCGGTGAAGGCACGCTGATCGCCGGACGCATCGACCGAACGCGCCTGCGGATGGTGGATGGATCTCCCGATTTCGAGGCTTTGCTGATCGAGGCGATCGGGAGCGTCGCCGCCGAATCGGGTGTCAACCCCAAGAGTGAAGGTACACAGCTGATCGTAGCCACCACCAAAGGCAACATCGACCTATTGCACAACAACCCGAAGCCCGATGCACGTTGTTTCATCGCAGAAGCGGCACAGCGCGTGGCCGATAGACTGGGATTCGCGGCTCGTCCGGTGGTTATCTCCAACGCCTGCATTTCGGGTGTAGCGGCGTTGGTCGTTGCACGTAGAATGATCGCAAGCGGTCAATGCTCGGATGTGATCGTTGCAGGCGCAGACTTATTGAGCAAATTCGTGGTAGCAGGATTCCAATCGTTCAAATCAGTAAGCAGCGAGGTCTGCCGACCCTATGATAAACAGCGCGACGGACTGTCGCTCGGCGAAGCCTGCGGAGCGGTACTCCTGACCTCCGATCCCGCCAAAGCCAAGGGCGAGCCTGTTCTGCTGGCTGGAGGTGCTCTGACGCAGGACGCCAATCACCTGTCAGCTCCCTCGCGCACGGGCGAAGAGCTTGCTGCGGCAATACGGCAGGCGATTGACGAAGCCGGAATCACCCCCGAGCAGATTGACTTTGTAAATGCGCACGGCACCGCAACCCTCTATAACGATGAGATGGAGTGCAAGGCCCTGCATCTGGCCGGACTGGGCGGAAAATTGCTGAACAGCCTGAAACCCTACATAGGGCATACGCTGGGTGCGGCAGGGGTCGTGGAGACCATCCTCACGGCAGAACAACTGCGCAGGGGCGTGGTTTTCGGTACGCCGGGTTATACGGAATGTGGAACACCGCTGCCACTCAACGTCGCATCACACCACCGTGAGATGGCATTGACGTCGGCTGTGAAAAGTGCATCGGGATTCGGAGGCTGCAACGCCGCGATCGTGCTGAGCCGTAAAGTTTCAGATCAAGACCGCTCTGCAAAAGCATACAGCATCCGACAGACTGCCGCCTATACACTTACAAATAACGGAGAGCCGTTCGCCGAGCGCATCCGCCGCGAATACCGATCGCTGGAAGCTCCCAATATACGGTTCTCGAAGATGGACAACCTCTCGAAACTGGGGTATGTAGCGGCCGAAAAACTGCTCGCGGCGGTTGATCTACTCCGAAAATACGACTCTGCGCGCATCGGCATCGTCTTGTCAAACCGCTCGGCGTCGCTCGACACCGACATCCACCATCAGCATATCATGGAGAGCCACCCCGAAGAGGGGACTTCACCCGCGGTTTTCGTATACACACTACCCAACATCGTCGGAGCCGAGATATCCATTCACCACGGTATCAAAGGTGAAGGATTGTTTTTTCTCGAACCGACAAACGACGGCTTTGTCAAGCAGTATGCGCGGCAACTCGTCGCCACAGGAGTCCTCGACGCTGTGATCTGCGGCTGGTGCGAGCTGCTGGGTGAGGACTATGCAGTGCAATTAAACTTATTGGAAAAGATATGAAAGACCAACTCATACAAGAACTCAAAGAGGCGATCATCGAGGCACTCAACCTCGAAGAGATACAGCCTGAAGACATCGACCCCGCGGCTCCGCTGTTCCGCGAAGGACTCGGCCTGGATTCGATCGATGCACTGGAGATCATCATCCTCATCGACAAGAAATACGGCATCAAAATGGCCAATCCGGCCGAATCGAAAGCTGTGTTCTATTCGGTGGAAACGCTTGCCGATTTCGTAGCGGAGAATCGCACAAAATAACGGCTATGCGTATTGCGGTCAGCGGCATAGGAGTCGTCTCGGCGATCGGAACGGGGGTTGAGGAGAATCTGCGCAATCTACGCGCAGAGCAAAGCGGCGTGGGCAGGCTCACGCTCTTTGCGTCACGGCATGCCGTGCCCGTAGGCGAGGTGAAGGCCTCGAACAGCGAGCTCAAAGAACGGCTGGGAATCGCCCCCAATACCGTCGTTTCACGCACGACCTTGCTGGGAATGATCGCCGCGGGCGAAGCATTGCAGGATGCCGCCCCCGAGCAAACATTGCGTATCGGACTTGTATCGGCCACCTCGGTGGGCGGTATGGATCTGACGGAGCAGTTCTTCGGCGACTTTATGTGCGACCCCACCCGTGGGCGAATTGCCATGGCCGCACAGCACGACCCGGTACACAGCACTGCACGCATCGCCGCCCACTGCGGAATCACAGGCTACACCACAACCATCAGCACGGCTTGTTCCTCGGCAGCCAACGCCATTATTTTAGCTGCGCGGCTTATCGACCACGGCATCTGCGACGCGGTGGTGGCCGGAGGCTGCGATGCGCTGTCGAAGTTCACGCTCAACGGCTTCCTATCGCTCGGCATCCTTGACTCGTCGCCGTGCCGTCCGTTCGATGTCTCGCGCACAGGGCTCAACTTGGGCGAAGGAGCCGGATACCTCGTACTCCAGCGCGCCGACACGCTTACAAAAGAGCCCTATTGCTGCCTCACGGGCTACGCCAACGCCAACGATGCATACCACCAGACGGCCTCCTCGGAGACTGGCGACGGAGCCTTTCTGGCCATGAGCCGCGCGCTGACAAAGGCTGGCGTTGCTCCGCACGAGATCGGCTACATCAACGTCCACGGCACGGGAACGCCCAACAACGATGCGACCGAAGCAGCCGCTATGATACGGCTCTTTGGTCGGGAAGTCCCTGCATTCAGCTCGACAAAACCCTTCACGGGACACACGCTTGCTGCGGCAGGAGGGATCGAGGCCGTCTATTCGGTGTTGTCGGTTGCAAAGGGCGTTTGTTACGGAAACCTGAACTTCCGAACTCCGGTCGAGGGAACTTCACTTATCCCCTGCACCCACTTCGAAGCGGGCGCAGACATCCAGCACGTGCTGACTAACTCGTTTGGATTTGGCGGCAACGACACCTCCCTCATATTCTCGAAACGATGAAAGCCTACATCCATAAGATCGCCGCATCGGATGCCCTCGACTGCGACCTGAAGACGATCGTGCCCGATGCCTTGATGCGTCGTCGCATGAGCCGGATCGTACGCGACGGAGTGATGGCTGCGGCAGTTTGCGCAGGGGAACGCCAGCTCGACGCCATCATCACCGCTACGGCCTACGGGTGTCTGTCCGACAGCGAGAAGTTCTTGCAAATGCTGCTCGACAGCGACGAGGAACTGCTTTCACCCACGCCGTTTATCCAGTCAACTTTCAACACCGTCGGGGCAACGGTCGCGCTGCTTGGGCAGTACCACTGCTACAACACAACCTATGCACACGGATCTGCGAGTTTTTCGGCGGCACTGCTCGATGCAATGATGCTGATCGAAGAACGAGAGGCGCGACATGTGCTTGTAGGTGCTGTCGAGGAGGTAACCCCCACGCTGTGCGCACTGCTCCGCCGAATGCGCGTCGAATCACTCCCAGTGCAGGGCGGCGCACTGTTTTTCCTACTCTCTGCCGACGAGACCGGAGCTTGTGCGGAGGTTTGCGTGGACAGTGTCGAGACAATATTGCAAAAAGGTTACAGTGATCCACTGACTCCGGCACGCACGCTTTACAATGCCGTTGTCGATAGATACAGTGGCGCATTGTCAATCGGAAACCTTAACCTGAATGTGCGATGTATCTGATTCTGCTCTTCACATTGCTGGCCTTCGGATACGGCCTTTACCTCACCTCGTTCCGCATCGATTCGAGGTGTTGGGTCAAGGCTCTGTGCAAGACACAGGATGCAGGGCGAAAAGTTGCGCTGACCTTCGACGACGGCTCCGAGGCCCGGCTCACGCCGCAGGTGCTGGACGTGTTGAAAAGTCATCATGCCGAAGCGTGCTTTTTTCTTGTCGGAGAACGCATCGAAGAGCAGTTGCTCAAACGGATGGAGAACGAAGGTCACATTGTCGGCAACCACACCTTTTCACACACAGGAGCCGGCCCTTTCTTGCCGACAAAACGTATGATCGCCGACGCACAGCGAACCGACAATGCTATTTGCGGGATACTCGGTCGGCGGCCGAAGCTCTTCCGGCCGCCATTCGGCGTGACGAACCCCATGATCGGACGGATGGTTCGCGCACAAGGATACACCGTCGTCGGTTGGAGCATCCGCTCGCTCGACACACTCGCCGAACCACGCGAGCGAGTTGTAGAACGCATCCGTCGACAGCTACACGATGGCGCAGTGATCCTGCTACACGACAATCGTCCGCAAAGCCCCCGCCTCACCGACCTAATACTCCGAATGCTCGCACAGGAGGGCTACCAAGTCGAACGTGTCGATAAATTGCTCAACATCCATGCTTATGAAGATAAAAAATAAAATACTGACCCTGCTGCTGTCGCTGTGGTGGTGTGCAGGTTATGCCCAGCCGACGCTGCAAGCAGAGTTCCTCGCGGCACTCAACGCCAAGAATACGAGCGTCGAAACAATCCGGTGCAACTTCACACAGATCAAGCACAACACAATGCTGGCACAGGATGCCGAAAGTTCGGGGAAGTTCTACTTCCAACGCCCCGAAAAGTTCGCCCTGCTCTACGATAAACCCACAGGCGACCGCATCGTGATGGGGCAGACCGATTTTCTGATCGTTGCCGGAGGTTCGCGCAGCGTGGTAAAGATTGCCACCAATCCGCTTTTTCGGCAAATGCAGCAGATATTTACGGCCTGCTTCTCGGGAGACATCGCCGCACTTTCCAGCGACGGGGCATTTCGCTGCAAGAAAAGCCGCGGAACATACACTGTAGAGATCATCCCCGAATCGAAACGCGCCAGACGATACATCTCGAAGATCGTATTGGTCTTTTCGATCAAAGATATGCTGCTCGACGAATTGCGCATGGACGAGGCATCGGATAACTTCACGTTGTATCGCTTCACCAATAAGCAGACAAACCTGCCTGTGGCGGACTCCTGTTTTGACATTACTCGATAAGAACGCCATGCTCGAAGGATTATATACCTGCATTGCCCTGAGTGGAGACACCACGCATTTCGACGCGGAGATCGTCCTCAACGCCAAGCATCCCTTATTCGAGGGACATTTCCCCGGACGACCCGTACTGCCGGGCGCGTGCCAGATGCACATCATAAAGGAGCTTGTCGAACAACATATCGGACAACCCCTAAATTGTCGATCGGTACGCGAGTTGAAGTTCCTGAGCCCCGTTGTTCCGCCCCACGACCTCCACTTGCGAATCGTTGCCGTGCTGACAACAACCGACAATAGCATCAGCCTGCAAGGGGTTATTAGTGCCGAAGAGGTGCAGAAAACAAAAATAAAAGCTACCTTTGTCTAATGATCCATACTGGCGACATATCCGTCCGAATGCAGGCTTTGCAGTGCGCCGTGCTGATCCCGACCTACAACAATGCAGGGACCATCGCGCACGTCATTGCCGGTGTGCAGCAATACTGCCGCGATGTAATCGTCGTCAATGACGGTTCGACCGACGATACGGCGGCGATTCTCTGTCGCACGGATGGGATCTCGGTGATCGCCTATGCGTGCAACCGCGGCAAGGGATTCGCCCTGCGAACGGGCCTGCGGGAGGCCGCCAAATGCGGATTCCGCTACCTGCTCACCATTGACGCCGACGGACAGCACTACCCCGACGACATTCCGCTCTTTGTCCAAGCGGCCGAGCAAGAACCCGATACCCTGCTGATCGGTGCCCGTAACCTGACGGCCGAAAATATGCCCTCGAAAAGCACATTTGCCAATAAGTTCTCCAACTTCTGGTATAAAGTCGAAACAGGGATTAGCCTCTCCGACACACAGTCGGGATTCAGGCTCTATCCGCTCGACAAACTGAAGGGAATGCGCTTCTACACGCCTCGCTACGAATTCGAAGTCGAGGTGATCGTGCGGGCGGCGTGGCGGGGTGTTGCCGTAAAAAATATCCCAATTCGAGTCTATTACCCACCTTTGGAGGAGCGCGTGTCACATTTCAAACCCGCCAAGGATTTTACACGCATCTCGATCCTCAACACCTGTCTGGTCTCGTGGGCTCTGCTTTGCTACTACCCGTTCCGATTTCTCAAATGGCTGAGGTGGTCGAATATCCGCACGTTCTTCTCGCGCCATATTATGCATTCGCCCGAAAGCAACCGCACAATGGCCGCCTCGGTGGCATGGGGCATTGGCTGGGGTGTGATGCCCGTCTGGGGCTGGCAGGGGGTACTGGCTGTGATCTCCGGACATTTTCTGAAACTCAATAAGGTGGTGACGTTTACCGCCACCAACGTCAGCATTCCTCCAATGATTCCCGTGATCCTCTTCGCAAGCTATGCTGTGGGCGGATGGATGCTGGATAAACCCCTGTTGCTGTCGTTCGGCGACATTTCGCCCGAAGCGTTGGCCGGATCACTCGCCCAATATCTTGTCGGGAGTGTCGCGCTGGCCGCAACATGCGGAGTTCTCTCGTATGGGGTTTTTCGCCTTCTGTTTCTGATCTTCAAACGCAATAGGTGACCACCATGACCGGACTGTTTCTCTCTTTATACGTTTTTTTTCGTCCTCGCAGAAAACTATTGTTCTGCCTGACGATCGGCTTGGTCTTCCTGCTTGCACTGCTCGCCAGCCGAGTGCGGTTCGACGAGAACATTACCGACATATTCCCTAAGACCACCGACGGACAGAACATGTCGATGGTGTTCAACAACCTCAAGTCCAAGGACAAGATCATCGTGCTATTCTCAGCCCGCGATGCAAACGTATCGAAAGACGATCTGGTTGAAGCTTGCAATGCCTTTGCTGCCCGACTCGACACACCGAGTGTCAGGGAGAGTATTCGCTCGGTAACGACAGGGATCGACAGCAACGAAATAGCGCATACGGCCGATTTTATCTACGACCACCTTCCGATCTTTCTCGACGAGGCGGATTATACACGGATCGACTCGCTGATACAAAGCGGCGGAATCGACCGCATTATGGAGCAGAACTACCAAAGAATGCTCTCGCCTTTAGGTCTCGGACTGGGAGAGTTTATTGCCCGTGATCCTCTTTCGATAGGAGGAAAAATACTCGCAGAACTTCAAAATTTCAATCCCTCGCTTTCGTATAAACTCTACGACGATCATATCTTTTCGGCCGATCTAACAACCTGTCTGCTGTTGATCGAGCCCCTCCACGCCAGTAACGACACCTCCGGCAACGACGCACTCATCACCACGCTCGACAGCATGCTCGACGACTGCTCATTCGACGGGGTGGAGGTCGCTTATTTCGGCACTCAGGGGATCGCCGTCCACAACGCCCGGCAGATCAAGAACGACACCGGCGTAACGCTTTCGATCGCCTTACTATTAATAATCGCGATCATCACCTTTTCGTTCCGCAACCGCTGGTCGGTCGTGCTCATCACACTTCCGGTCGGCTTCGGAGCTCTTTTTGCGCTGGGGATTATCGCCCTGAGCGTCGGAAATATTTCACTCATTGCAATCGGAGCCGGAGCGGCCGTGTTCGGCATCGCCATCAGCAACTCGATGCACGTGGTCTGCCACGCCAACCAGACCGCCAAGCCACGTGAGATCATCGCCGAGCTTGCCTATCCGATGACCATCGGAAGCATTACGACCATCGGAGCTTTCGTGGGGCTGATGTTCACCTCGTCTTCGCTGTTGAGCGACTTCGGGCTTTTCGCAGCACTGACTCTGATCGGAACCACGTTCTTCTCGCTGATCTGCCTGCCCCATCTGCTCGACGGGGAGAATGACCGACGGCCGAACCGCCTGCTCTCGATCGTCGAACGCCTGAACGCCTATCCGTTCGAGCGCAACAAATGGCTCGTCGGAGCAATCGTTATGCTGTTCTTGCTGGGTGCATTCACCTGCCGTCGCGTGGGCTTCGACAGCGATATGTCGCACCTGAGCTACATCCCACCCCGGATTGCACAAGCAGAGCAGCAGCTCGAAGTGCTTTTCGGCGCAGATAAACGTAGTGTGACCGTTGTCGCCACAGCTCCGGACACAGAGCAGGCCGTGCAAAAATATGCCGCCCTATGTGACCTGCTCGACGAGCAGATGAAGGCAGGGAACATCTCGTCTATCGTTTCAGCTCAGCGGTTTGTGGTTGCCCCCTCGGAGCAACAACAAAAGATCGCCCGCTGGGAGTTGTTCTGGAACTCGGGCGAACGTCGTGCAAAACTACTTCGGAGTATCGAAACATCGGGGCGCAAGGTCGGGTTTGCCGACAGAGCGTTCATTCGATTCGAGAACCTGCTCACGACAGCCTTTACGCTGATCGACTACTCGAACTTCAACGAGTCCGACATCCCGTTGCTGGGAGCATGGATCAACACCTCCGACCAAGCGACGCTCGTGCTGGCCCAGATCCAGCTCGAAGACGATCAAAAAAAAGAGGTATATCAACGTTTGATGGAACAGACGGGAGCGATAGCCATCGACAGAGGTCACTTTGCCAATAAGATGGCGCAGACGGTGAGCGACGATTTCAACTACGTGCTCTACATGTCGGGGTTGATAGTCTTCTCCGCACTGCTGATCTCCTACCGACGCTTGGAGCTGACGCTGATGACCTTCGCACCGATGTTCATTGCCTTCACCATCATCTTGGGTATGATGGCTCTGCTGGGGATCGAATTCAACCTCGTGAACATCATCCTCTCGACCTTCATCTTCGGCATCGGAGACGACTTCAGCATCTTCATTATGGACGGACTGCAACGCGAATACAGTTCTGGATGCCCGACACTCACCAAACACAAGACCGCCATCTTCTTCGCCGTGCTGACAACCATCATCGGCATCGGAGTGCTGATCTTCGCCAGCCATCCGGCTTTACACTCGACAGCCATCATCTCGATCATCGGCATGCTGGCCGTGATTCTTTCGGCCTACACGATCCTGCCGCTATTGTTCCACTGGTTTGTGACCAGACCTGTTTCGCGGGGAGGGCAACCCAACACGCTCTCATCGCTGGGCAGAACGCTCTACGGATTCCTGATTTTTGTGACGATATGTACGTTTGCCCAGATCGTGATCCCCACGCTGATCTTCCTGCCCGCAGGCAGACAGCGCAAACGCAAATGGCTGCGCATAACGATACACAAAGGCTGTAAATGGCTGCTGTGGATGACTTCGCTCACCGAACACAAAACGATCGTCAACACCTCGTGCGAGCATTTCGACCGTCCGGCGATCGTCATTGCCAACCACCACTCGTTCATCGACATTCTGCTGTTGCTGAGCCTCAGTCCCCGACTGGTTATGGTGACAAACTCGTGGGTATGGCGGTCGCCCGTATTCGGGGGAATCGTCCGCTATCTGGGTTTCTGTTGTGTGGACAAAGGCTATGAGGAGGTGACAGACCACATTCGCCAGAGCATCCGCGAAGGCAACTCGGTGGTGATCTTCCCTGAGGGAACCCGATCCAAAGACGGACGCACCATCGGACGATTCCACAAAGGGGCGTTCTATCTGGCCGAACAGCTCGGACTGGATATCGTGCCCGTACTGATCTACGGCACGGGCATGATCTGCTCAAAAAAACAACCTTTCAGTATTCGCAGAGGCAACTACGGAGCAAAGATACTCCCTCGCATCGCGTCAAATGACGCGTCGTTCGGCAACGGATATAGGGAGTACACAAAAAGTATTTCTCACCACTTCAAAGTGGCCTATGAAGCATGGTGCACCGAGCAGGACACGGTGGCAAATCCCTATTTCCACCAGAGTGTCATCAATAACTATTTCTACAAAGCCGATGCGGCAGAAATTCATGCGCGGCGGCGCCTGCGCAAAACCCACGACTTCAAAGCTCTGATCGCAGGGATCTCCCGCGATGCGTCGGTCGTGGTGTTTGGTGCCGGACAGGGCGAACTGCCCCTGCTGCTGGCGCTGTTGTCGCCACGGCGGAAGATCACGGCTTTCGAAGCAAACGAAGCGCTGGTCGAGGTGGCTCGCCACAGCAGGCTCTGCACTCCGGCGGTCACGTTCCGACACACGGATTACAAGCAGATAGAGATCCCCGAGGCCGACTGCTACCTCTTCACATCGCTCGTACCGCGCGACGTTGCGGAACGCATTGCCAAAACCTGTCACACAGAAGTTCGCTATGAGTAAATACGACGTCATCATCATCGGCAGCGGATTGGGTGGTCTGGCCTGCGGAGCGATCCTATCGAAAGAGGGTGAGCGGATCTGTGTGGTGGAAAAAGAACCCATTGCAGGAGGCTGTCTGCGCTCGTTCCGGCGCGACGGAGTGCTGTTCGACACAGGGATGCACTACATCGGCAGTATGGACGACGGCGAGATTCTTAACCATTTCCTACGCTATTGCGGCGTTTACGACTCCCTGCGTCTGCAACGACTCGATGACGACGGGTTTGATGTGATTCACACCGAAGGGCGCGAATTTCGCTTCTGTCAGGGATATACCCGCTTCGTCGACTCACTGGCGGAGGCGTTCCCTGCGTCGCGGCAGCAAATAAACAACTATGCCGCATCGCTTCAACAAGCAGGACAGAGCATCGGGGTCGAAAAACTCCGACAAGGCATCGTCTCGTCCGACGGATTGCGGTTTATGTCTATGGCGGCCTCGGCGCAGATCGAGCAGCAGATCGACGATCCGCTGCTCCGCAAGGTTGTGGCGGGGACATCGTTTCTCTACGACGGCGTGCGTGATCGTTCGCCGTTCTACCAACATGCAATGATCCAACACTCGTTCATCCATGGGGCTTACCGCTTTACGAACGGCAGTCAGCAACTTGCCGACGCGCTGGTTGATGTGATCCGCTGCAACGGCGGCGAAGTGCGATGCGGCAACGCCGTAACCCGCGTTTGTCAGCAGAACAACTGCATACGAGGCGTAGAGTTCGCCTCTGGCGAGATACTGGAGGCAGGGCGGGTGATATCTGACATCCATCCGGCGCAACTACTGCCAATGCTCACCCCATGTCCCCGGATTCGCCCCTCCTTCCAGACCCGAGTCGACTCTGTGGCCAACACATTCGGGGTCTTTTCGTTCTTTGCCTCGGTCGATAAGCAGGCCTTTCCCTACCGCAACCAGAACCACTATATCGTCGGTAGCGGTGATGTCTGGGCTGATTCCATTACAACACAGCGTCCGCAGACCATTATGCTCTCCATGCAGGCTCACTCTTCCAACGATGCCTGCGAGGCCATCAGCCTGCTTTGCCCGATGCAGTTCTCCGAAGTCGAAAAATGGGCGAAAACGAGCGTCGGAAAACGCGGCGCGGAGTACTGCGAGTTCAAACAACGTAAGGCCGAGGAGGTAATTCAGATTGTCGAACACCAGTTTCAGGGCTTTCGTGCCGCGATTCGCAGCATCCACACAGCAACGCCGCTGACCTACCGCGACTACACGGGCACGCCGCACGGCACGGCCTACGGAACAGCGATCGACTGCAACAACGTGATGGGGACTTTATTCAACCCCGCGACCAAGGTCGAAGGACTTTATCTGACAGGGCAGAACATAGCCACACACGGGGCACTGGGTGTCGTTATGACGGCCATTGCAACCTGTGGCGCAATACTGGGCAGCGAATACATTGCCCGAAAGATCGGTGGCATATGAAAACAGTCCTGAAAATTCTCGCATATACACTGCTGGGGGTGATCGGACTACTCCTTGTCACCGCCGGTGTCGGGTGTTATCTCTACCACACCGCCGAGATCACGCCACCGATCCCGACCCGAAATTTCGCCGACAGCACCGTACGACAGCTCGCCGACGGCAGTCGGGCGTTCGGTGCAAGCAGACTCCGACACAGCCCCAACGGATTTTGGGAGATGTGGCTCGAGGGCGACGCTGAACAGCGCGGCGCGGCATTCGGAGCATTGGCTGACAGCCTTATCTATCGGCAGGAAGCCGCTTTCGTCGATCAGATCCGCGGTTTCATCCCCAATGAGCGGTATTTGGCTTTTCTACGCTATCTGACCCTTATCTTCAACCGTCGGCTGGCACAGCACATCCCAACGGAATACTGCTCGGAGATCGCCGCCATATCACACTATTGTTCCCACGAATTCGACTTCATCGGCGAGCCTTACCTTCGGCAGCTCAACTACCACGCGGCTCACGACATCGGCCACGCCATGCAAAAATATATGTTGGTGGGATGCACCTCGTTCGGAGCTTGGGGTGATGCCGCGGCAGACGAAATACTCGTCGGGCGCAATTTCGACTTCTACGTCAGCGAAGACTTCGCCCGCAATCGCCTGCTGACATTCTGCAAGCCCGACGAAGGCTATCGGTTTGTTTCGATCGGTTGGCCGGGAATGGTCGGCGTGTTGTCGGGAATGAACGAGACTGGGCTCACTGTCACACTCAACGCGGCTCAGGGTCCCATACCGCTAAGCTCCGCCACACCCGTTTCGATCCTCGCCCGCCAGATCTTGCAATATGCCGCAACGATCGACGAGGCCTGTGCCATCGCCTCGAGATACCGGCTTTTCGTCTCTGAATCGTTTCTGATCGGATCGACCCACGACAAGCGGTGCGCCGTGATCGAGAAGACACCTGAAAAACAATCCCTCTATACCGTTGCGGCTCAGACGATCGGATGTACGAATCATTTTCAATCGGAGGCATTCTCCGACGACAGATATAACCGCGAGACCATTGCCTGCTCGGACAGCAATCCCCGTATGGAACGACTCGAAGAGCTTCTGACGGCAAATACCCCGCTGACGGTCGGAAAAGCCATCGGCATCCTGCGCGACCGCTGCGAAAAAGGCGGTGCGGATCTCGGGCTATCCAATCCGCTGGCTATCAACCAACAGATCGCCCACCATTCGGTGGTGTTCGAACCCCAGCGTCTTCGGATGTGGGTCTCGACCGGGTATTGGGGCTATGGGGAGTGGGTCTGCTATGACGTAGGAAAAATACTACTCGGAGGAGAACTCTGCGATCCGGATGCGACGCTCGCGGCCGACTCGCTCTTCCTGCGGGAAAGCCTCCCCGAGTTGCAGCTCCTTCGTCAACAGAAACCGGTGTTGGGCTCCAATACCTTGGATAAGAAAACACAAAAATAAATGATACATAAAACCCCAGAGATTCAGTTTGCAGCCCCCTCTCAGATCAAAGCATGGCAGGAGGAGCACCTACGGGAGGAGATCGCCTATTTAGCCAATCATTCGCCCTTCTACGGCGAACTGTTCCGCCGCGAGAAGATTGACCCGGCACAAATCCGCCGCATCGAGGATCTGCAACAGCTTCCCGTCACCACCAAAGACGACCTGCAACGACACAACGAGGCATTCCTGTGCGTCCCCAAGCGCGAGATCATAGATTACGTAACCACCTCCGGGACATTGGGCGATCCGGTGACCTTTGCCCTGACGGAGAGCGACCTTCAGCGATTGGCTTATAACGAATACCTCTCGTTCTCCACCGCCGGAATCACCCCCGACGACACCATGCAGCTGATGACCACGCTCGATAGACGATTTATGGCAGGGTTGGCCTACTTCATGGGAGCCCGAGAGTTGGGGTGCGGCATCATCCGCGTCGGAAACGGAATTCCCGAACTGCAATGGGACACAATTTCCCGCATACGACCCTCGTTTTGCATGGTCGTTCCGTCGTTCCTAACAAAACTGATCGCCTACGCCGAACAGAATGCAATTGATCACAATAACTCTTCATTGCGTAAAGCAGTCTGCATCGGGGAGTCACTGCGCAACTCCGATCTGACGCTCAACACGCTCGGACAGCAGATCGCATCCAAATGGCCCGAACTGAAACTCTACACCACCTACGCCTCGACCGAGATGCAGAGCTCGTTCACCGAGTGCGACCACGGCTGCGGAGGCCATCTTCAACCCGAACTGATCATCGTCGAACTGCTCGACGAACACGACCGCCCGATTGCCGACGGAGAGGCAGGCGAGGTGACCATAACAACGCTCGGCGTACGGGGTATGCCGCTGCTGCGATTCCGAACGGGAGACCTCTGCTATGGTTACTCTGCCCCATGCCAATGCGGACGCAACACACTTCGTCTAAGCCCCGTGATCGGCCGTAAGGGACAGATGATAAAGTACAAAGGAACGACCTTGTTTCCCCCTGCGTTGTTCGATATTCTGGACAACATCCCTTATATCGAAAACTACATTGTGGAGCTGTCCAATGATGAGAACGACAAGGATTTGGTCACGGTACGCGTGGGGTTGAAAGGCGAGCAGGATTTCGACGTTGTCAAGGAGCTGAAAGACCGCTTCCGGGCCAAAATCCGCGTCGCGCCCGATATTTTGGTCGAGAGTCCGGCGACAATTCACCGTTTGAATTTTCCCGAAATGAGCCGCAAAGCCGTAAAATTTGTCGATCTGCGCAGCTAAAAATAACACCGTTACAATTACTTGTAGCGGTGTTATAGTGAGGTCTGAAGAGAAAGATGTACTATCTTGACTATCTGATTGTTGTGTTTTAGTCCTTGGGCTTTGCTTGGCATTGCCCCCCCCTATATATTTATGTATACTAAACTTGGCTCAATCGAATTTTAAATATAACGAAATAGAGTTCTACTCCCCATAGCGACTAAACTGAAATCTAAAATAGGAGTCGTGGTTATTA
>JAVXCD010000022.1:0-15946 GCA_036659655.1 Alistipes sp. | reverse complement strand
CGCCAACAAGAATATGGATCAGTATGATGCAGCAGATTCTGTTTTCGAGCGTGCAAGCATAGACTCGATGTTGGACATAAACTCTTTGGCCGCAGCCCCTCCTGTGATGCGTCCCACCAATTCACCGTTGGTGCGGAATATCAGGTAGAGCGGAATAGCCCCGGAACCGTATTTTTTTAATAGTTTTTTGCCCGTGGGTTTATCCGTGTCATATTTCGCACAGACAAATCGCTGGCTCATGAAATTGCCGACCTCCGGCAGCGAGAAAACTTGCTGTTCCATCGCCCGACAGGGCGGGCACCATGTGGCATAGAGGTCGATGAAGACCAGTTTCCCCGTTTTTTCGGCCTTGGCCCGCACCGTATCGGTAGACGACGTTTCGAAGGTCACCTGCGCTGTTAGCGAACCTGTCGAGAGAAGGAGAAGGAGTACTAAAAGGATTTTTTTCATTTTGATTCTTGGTTTTCCCCGGTACTCAGCAATCCGCATGCCGCTTGTATATCTTCTCCGCGTGAAGTGCGGATGGTGGCCATCAGCCCCTTCTCGGTCAGTGTATCACGAAAGCGGATCATCTTTTCGTCGTCGGGGGAGAAGTAGGGCGAATCGGGGATTTTGTGGAATCGAATCAGGTTGATGCGACATTTGATGCCATTCAGTAGCCGGCACAGTTCGCGAATATGGTGCGGGTGGTTATTCAGTCCGCTCATCACGATGTACTCGAACGACACGCGCCGCTGGTGTGTGAAGTCATATTCGCGCAGGATGTCCACGATTCCACGGATAGGGTAGGCATTTTCTATTGGCATGATCTCTGCTCGCTCGTCGTGGTAGGGGTTGTGAAGGCTGACAGCCAGATGTACTTTTGTCTGGTCGAGGAAGCGTCGCAACTCCGAGGTCACGCCTGCCGTGGAGAGTGTGATGCGCGACGGAGACCACGCAAAGCCCCACTCCGCCGTCAGTATTTCGATAGCTGCCAGCACATTGTCCATGTTGTCCAATGGCTCGCCCATACCCATAAATACGAGGTTTGTCAGGTGATCGCGTTCCGGCAACGACCCGATCTGATTGAGTATCTCGGTGGTTGAGAGAGCGTGTTGCAACCCCTGTCGCCCCGTGGCGCAGAATTTACACCCCATGCGGCATCCGGCTTGCGACGACACGCAAAGCGTAGCCCGCTCGCGGTCGGGGATGTAGGCCGACTCGATGTAACTGCCGCCGCCTGTTTTATATAGGTATTTTTTCGTGCCGTCAGCGGAGACAGTTTCTCGCACGGGTGCGTCGCCGCCCACCGTAAAATTCTCTTTGAGCAAGGCCCGGCCGCTTGCCGAGATGTCGCTCATGGCGTCGATGGTGGTCACGTGTTTTACATAGAGCCAGCGGGCAAGCTGCTTTGCGGTGAATCGGGGCATCCCCAATTGACTGCACAACTCACCTAACTGAGCAAGTGTTTTTCCATATAAAGGTTCGAGATTTGGCATCATTGAGGGATAATTCAGTGTTTTGATAGGCAAATGTAGACAAAAATAAAGATTTTTGATGTCAAATTATCTGTTTTTGATTTTTTATCTATATATTTGTAGGTGCATAATGGACTTATGTGAAATAATCCGACTGAATTACAATTAAAATTACAGATAGATGGAACTTAAAAAATCACCTAAAGCGGATCTGCAAAACAAGCGGGGTTTGCTGCTTGAAATCGGTTTAGCGGTAGCGCTTATTCTTGTTATCATCGCATTTGGTTACACACCGGGCGAGTATCGTATTAAGACGGTTGATCTGGGTGCCAACCTTGTTGAGGAGCAACTCTCCGAGGTCACCCGTCAGGATCAGAAACCGCCTGAGGCTCCTAAAAAAGTGGAAGTGCCCGTTCTTGCCGATCTATTGCAAGTGGTAACTAACGACACCAAGATCACCACAGATATGACTTTTGATGAGTTTGACGAAAAAGCAGCTGTTGTGCAGCAAGTAGCCGTCAAAGAAGAGGTCATCGTTGAGGATGAGGTGTTCTTTAAATCCGAGATCATGCCATCTTTCCAAGGGGGCGATCTGAATACCTTCCGCGCGTGGGTACAGAGCAATGTCAAGTTTCCGCAAATTGCCCTTGAGAATGGTATTTCGGGTCGTGTCACGCTCTCTTTTGTGATTGAAAAAGACGGCCGTCTGACCAACATTCAGGTGCTTCAGTCTCCCGATCGCTCGCTTTCCGAGGCAGCCATCCTTCAGCTCAACAAATCACCGAAATGGAGTCCCGGTAAGCAGCGCAATCAGCCTGTGCGTATCAAATACTCATTGCCGGTCGATTTCCGTATTCAAAACTAAACGGAATTATGATAAACTACAAGGGTATCCGGATTGTTCGGGTACCCTTGTTTGTAAATAGCCGACTTCGTGTGTTTCGGCATCGTGCTTGCAGAACAGCAGACAGGTAAGTAATAGAATTGTATGGTAGAACAAACTAAAGAGACGAAAGAGATAAAAGAGACCCTGTTGACGACCGAGAAACGGCCTGAGCGGGCTGTGTTGGTTGCCGTGATTCGCGATAACCAAGACGTGCGCCGCACAGAGGAATTCATGGTCGAATTGGAGTTTTTGGCTGAGACAGCCAACATTGAGTGTGTCCGTCGCTTCACACAACGGCTGCCGCAACCCTCCGCCCGCACCTATGTGGGACCGGGCAAACTCGACGAAATTGCGGCCTACTGTACAGAAAACGAAATTGATGTGGTGATTTTTGACGACGAACTTTCGCCCTCACAAACACGCAACATCGACAAGTTGGTGCCCTGTCCCATACTGGATCGCACCCGTCTGATTCTCGATATTTTCCTGAAGCGTGCACAGACGGCTTATGCCAAGACTCAGGTACAACTGGCCAACTACGAATACCTGCTACCTCGCTTGACGGGTCTGTGGACACACTTGGAGCGGCAACGGGGAGGCACCGGTACGCGTGGACGGTGCGGGTGAGCGAGAGATCGAGACCGACCGCCGTGTGATTCGCAATCGGATTACCAAACTGAAGGAGGATCTGAAGAAAATCGACCGTCAGATGGCTGTGCAGCGTTCGAATCGCGGAGCCATGGTGCGTGTGGCTCTGGTGGGTTACACCAATGTGGGTAAGTCGACTCTCATGAATCTGGTTGCCAAGAGTGAGGTCTTTGCTGAAAACAAACTCTTCGCCACCCTCGACACGACGGTGCGCAAAGTGGTGTTCGACAATCTGCCGTTTTTGCTCTCCGATACGGTGGGTTTCATCCGCAAACTGCCCACAGAGTTGATAGAGTCGTTTAAGTCGACCCTTGATGAGGTGCGTGAGGCCGATCTGTTGCTCCACGTTGTTGACATTTCGCATCCGCAATTCGAGGAGCAGATCAACGTGGTTAAGCAAACGTTGCAGGACATCGGGGCGGGTGACAAACCGGTCTATCTGGTCTTCAATAAGGTTGATGCCTATACCTATATAAAAAAGGAGGCTGACGACCTCACTCCCGCCACCAAAGAGAATCTGTCGCTTGCTGATCTGAAAAGCAGTTGGATTGCGAAGGCCAACACCCCCTGCATCTTCATTTCGGCCACCGCGAAGATCAATGTCGATAAGTTGCGTACAGATCTTTATGGCATGGTGCGAGAGATTCATGCGGGACGCTATCCATTCAACAATTTTCTCTATTAGCATACAAACCAACACCCTATAAAACTTATGTTGCACACTTTTGGTAAGCAAAACACGGTTCTGAATAAGTTTATTGCTGAAATTCGCGATAAGTCCATTCAAAAGGATTCTATGCGTTTCCGTCGAAATTTGGAACGCATCGGTGAGATTATGTCCTATGAAATTTCCAAGACTTTTTCCTACACGACCCAATCTGTTGAGACTCCCTTGGGTGAGGCATCGGTGGCAATGATTGATGATCAGATAGTTGTGGCGACAATTCTTCGTGCGGGTCTTCCGTTCCATCAGGGTTTTCTGAACTATTTTGACGATGCCCAAAATGCCTTTGTCTCGGCCTATCGCAAAAGCACCAAAGACGGCAAGTTTACCGTGAAGGTTGAATACATTTCGTGTGGGGATCTGGAGGGAAAGACGTTGCTCTTAGTTGACCCCATGCTGGCCACGGGATCGTCTATTGTATTGGCATGGAAGGCGCTCTGCGAAAAGGGTGGCATGCCGGCACATACGCATGTGGCGGCGGTCATCGCCAGTGAGCAGGGCATCGACCATGTGGAGAAAAACATGCCGACAAAGGATACGACCATCTGGGTTGCGGCTGTCGACGAGGAGTTGACTTCACGCTCCTACATTGTCCCCGGCATCGGAGATGCAGGCGATCTGGCCTACGGCGAAAAAATCTAAAGCGGGCTCACTCATAACCTATCGAGGTGTTTCCTTGGTCTCTTTCGGAAGGCCTATTTGTCTGCCTGCGTGTAAACTAAGAAGCTGAAGTTCACGATCCCCGATGTTGTCGAGAGATCGCAAAGAGACCGCGCCGATAACCGCGCCACTGGAATTTTCAACTTGATCCAACCTGTTTTTTAAAATTTTCACTTGCAAAATGCGCCGACGGATTCTCTTTCTATTTGTCACGTTTTTCTCGACCGTGCTATTTCTGGCACTCCAGAAGCCTGTGTTTCTGGCCTACTATCCTGCGCAGGCCTGCGAGGCCACGGTTGCGGAGTGGTGGCAGGTGGTGTGGCATGGGTTGAAACTCGATCTGACCGTGGCGGGTTACGTGACTGTGCTACCGCTGTTGTTGGTCTTGGTCTCGCTGTGGCTGACGGCTTCTGAAAGGCGTTGGCGCACGATTTTCAACCTTTATTTTGCCGTTATCTCAACCATCATTGCGCTGATTTTCGCTGTGGATCTTGCGTTGTACGCCCATTGGGGCTTCCGCATCGATGGCGGTACAATTTTGATTTACCTTGCCGATCCGAAAGCGGCTCTCGGTACCATCGAGGTGGGACAAGGGCTCGCGCAAACGCTCTTTTTCGGGCTCTATGCCGGCGTGATGATCGTGGGATACCGATGGGTAGTACCTCTTTTCTGTGGCGATCCGATCCGTTATCGGGTGCTGTGGAGTTTGTGTGTGCTCTTTTTGGGCGGTGTGCTCTTTCTGCCCATCCGCGGTGGTGTTGGAGCCTCTGTTGCCAACATTTCGAAGGTCTATTTCAGTACCAATATGTTCCTCAATCACGCCGCAACCAATCCCGTCTTTTCACTGCTTTCAACCCTCGGTACCAACGAGGATTATGCGGTTGCCTATCCCTTCTTTGAGGAGCCTGTTCGTGCGGCCAAATTTGAGACACTGAGAGGGAATATTGTCTCAGAGCATCCCTCGGAGCGTGTTCTGAACACAGAGCGTCCGAATGTCGTGATCATTATATTGGAGAGTTTCGGCCGCACGGTGGTAGACGCCAAGGTGAATGGGGAGGCTGTAATGCCACAGATGCAACGATTGAAAAATGAGGGCATCTGGTTCGAAAATTTCTTTGCTAATTCGTTTCGCACAGATCGGGGGGAGGTGGCCATTCTCAACGGTTTTCCCGCGCAAACGCGCATCTCAATCATGAAACTGCCTGCTAAGAACCGGCACTTGCCGTCGTTGGCTCATTCGCTGGGACGTGCAGGTTACACCGCTGATTTCGTCTATGGCGGAGATCTTAATTTCACGAATCAAGCCTCCTATATGTTCGCCACCGGCTGGCAGCAACTCACGTGGCAGAAAGACCTGTCATTCGATGTTGAACAGGCAAAATGGGGTTGGCCGGATGATGTGATGACCGATTATTTTGCCGATCGCGTGCTTGCGCAAAGTGCTGCGGGCACACCTTTCTTATCGGGTTTGCTGACCTTGAGTAGCCACCCGCCCTTCGATGTTCCCTACGCAAAGTTTGAGGATAAAGTATTGAATTCCATGGCTTTCTCCGACGATTGTGTGGGGCGCATGATCGCCAAACTCAAGGCATCGCCCGCGTGGAACAACCTGCTCGTTGTGCTCGTCGCCGACCACACCTACCCCTATCCTTACGACATTGCCTACAACATTCCCCAGAGTCATCACATCCCGATGCTCTGGTTGGGCGGAGCTGTGACGAAGCCCCGCGTGGTCGAAACTTATGCCTCGCAGATTGACATTTGCGCGACCGTGCTGGCGCAGATGGGACTCGATCACGCGGACTACCCTTACAGCAAGGATATTTTTAGCCCAGCCCCCCCCCGTAAATTTGGCTACTACACCTTCACCGACGGATTTGGGATAATCGACCCCGACGGTGAATATATTTACGACTGTACGAGCCACACAGCACTCTCCAACACCAATCCTTCGCTGGAGGAGGTTGGCAAAACACTTCTTCAGACCACCTACGTGGACATTTCGAAACGTTAAACAGCAAACCCATGGCACACGAACATCACGCACACACGCATCTGCATCGCGTATCTTCGCTCAACAAAGCCTTTCTCATCGGCATCGTTCTCAACGTGCTTTTTGTTGCGGTGGAGTTTACGGTAGGCGTGTACTACGGTTCGATGGGGCTGCTGTCAGATGCTGGCCACAACTTGAGCGATGTGGCGAGCCTGCTGCTGGCTCTGCTGGCCTTTCGATTGGCCATGGCTCCGGCTTCGGCACGCTACACCTACGGATACAAGAAGAGCACTGTGCTGATTTCGCTTTTCAATTCGGTGATTCTGTTAGTGGCTGTGGGTGTGATTATTGCCGAGAGTGTCGGGCGACTATTGCATCCGCAACCCCTTGAAGGTGGAGCTGTTGCTTGGACAGCCGCTGTGGGTGTGGTGATCAATGGGCTGACGGCATGGCTCTTCCTCAAAGATAAGGACAAGGATCTGAACGTCAAGGGAGCTTATCTCCACATGGCTGCCGACGCGCTGGTCTCGGTGGGCGTTGTCGTGTCGGGCGTTGTGATTGCCTATACGGGGTGGAATGTTATCGACCCCATCATCGGTTTGGTTGTGGCCGGAGTGATCGTCGCCTCCGTCTGGACGCTGACGCGTGATAGTCTGCGCCTATCGTTGGATGGTGTGCCGGCGCCCATCGAGATCGCGGTTGTGGAGCAGCAATTGCAGGCGGTGACCGACGTGCTGTCGGTGCATCACATTCATATTTGGGCTATTAGCACGACAGAGAATGCGTTGACGGCACATGTTGTGCTGTCGGACATGCGTCGCATGGAGCAGACGAAGCAGATTCTGAAATCCATACTCCGCGAGCTAAACATCCACCACGTTACGTTGGAATTTGAATCACTCGACGCGAATTGCCCCGGTCGCTGCGAATAAGCCGACAGTTTCTTATGCTCTATTTTGCATGAGTGCACCCGCTTACGGCACGGGATCATAGCCGCTACCACCCCAAGGATGACATCTTGAAATCCGCTTGATCGCAAGCCACGAGCCTTTCAGTGCTCCATATTTGCGCACGGCCTCTATGGCATATTGCGAACACGTGGGGGTGTATCGGCAAGACGGCGGAGTGAAGGGCGAGATGCAGAGTTGGTAAAATTTCACAAAAAATACGAGGATAAATCGCATCGTCGGAGCGGCTAAAGTTTCGCAGAGACCTGCTCCAAGATTTTGCAGAGGGCTCCGTTGATGGTTTTATAGGGTAACACCTCTTTTGAGGAGTAGATCAACGCCATGTCGAGTGCTACCGAGCGGCCTTCGGTCAGCAGCAACTGCTTGTGCAACCGATAGACCTCTTTGGTGCGACGACGCAGCAGGTTGCGTTTGTTGGCGCGCTTATGGTACTTCTTCGGCACGGAAAACAACACCTCTACCGAAGGTATTTCGTCCGCCTCGGCAAACCACACGCAGCGAAACGGAAAGACAAAACAACTTTCGCCCTGCTCGAACATACGACGAATGGCCCCGAGTGAACGGAGCCGCTCGGCATGAAGCAGCGTATTGGCAGGCATTTTATTTTTTTGTTGTGGGCGTTGTACGACGAGCGCGGCTTTTCTTGGCGAGTTTGGTCTGCTGACTGCGGATGAACTCCTCCTTACCGGTATTGGTGACCGGTTTGACTGCGTCAATCGTATCGCCGTTGTTGATCTTCACAATGTAAATATCAATCGCCTTCACCATGGATGGGGCTTCGGGTGTCGGCGCATTGGCCTTGACGGTGATCCCCGCTGCAATAGCCGCACGCAATGTGCCCTCGCCGAAGGTGGCAATAGCCGGCAACTCCTCCACACCAAAAGCCTCCACCACCGTTTTGACATCCGAAGGCGAGTAGAGAGCCAGCAGGTCGAAGTTCTTCAATTGAATGTCGCTGATGTCCGCCGCGACTGTGCGCGCAAAGATCACAGGGTCGAACTTCAGTTTCAACTTGGTGAGCGTCTCCGGTAATTCGGGTTTGTGTGGCTCGCTCAGAGCCAGTATAAACTTCTCCTCTTTATGCTTGACAATCAACTCAATGAAGGCAGTAAATGTACCGTCGGCAAAGAATATTTTGCGTTTGCGGTAGATGATGTATTTCTGCAAATAGAGAGCCACGGCCTCTGTCTGACAAATGTACTTCATGGTTTCGGGCACAGTGATGCGAGCCTCCTCACAGATGTGGAAGAAACTGTCTACGGTAGTGCGGGAGGTAAAGATAACGGCCGTGTGTGTCAGAATCTCGACACGCTGACTACGGAATTCCTTGAGTGATACTCCTTCTACATGAATAAAGGGTTTGTACTCAATTTCCACCTCATATTTCTGTGCTAATTCGTAGAATGGAGACTTCTCAATCACTGCTGGACGTGGCTGTGAAACCAATACGTTATTAACTTTCAATTTTGCTTGGATTTTAACTTTGTTGTTTTCTACTATCGTACAAAAATCAATCCTAAAATACTGATTGGAAAGATTTCAACGATGCAAAGGTACAAAAACCAATGGAAAATGGAAAGTTTTTCGGAGATAAAGAGCAAAAGGGTTCGTTGCAAGAACAAAAGCAGGATTAAAACCACCTCTACGGCTGTGATCCACGCCCATACCGCACCTCCCTGATCAGGGCACAAAGCAAATAATAAAAGGGTTGGCGGCACGACCACCACGCTCAAGGCAAAGAAGGTGCGTTTGATAAAAATCAAGTTGGTTATGAAGTTTTGAGTGAGTGTGGCGATCCCGACGATTTTCAGTAGCAGCCACTCCCCTCCACACACCGGCAACAACATCGCCGGTAACAGGAAAATCACCGGCAACAACTCCTCGGCCGACAAGCCCGCCTGTGGAAAAAACAGCGTGAAATAGGCCAATGCGGGGATTCCGATGAAGACAATACCGAGGAGCAATGCGGTGTTTAGAAATTGCGCATAGTCCCCGCCATGCGGGATGTCGAAGGTGCGTCGGCGCAACTGTTTTGTGACCGATGTTTGTAGAAAAAGCGATCGTATATCATTCAGATTGCTGTATACCACCACCACATACGTCACCGCCATCAGCAACGTCACCAGTTGAAAGATGGGGCTTTCCACGATCGACAACGGTGCCTCGGCTGCCGAGATTTGCCACTTGGTCAACGTGGATGCCCCGCCAAACACCGACTCCGCCGTCACGGGCGGTGTCGCCAGCCGTAAACTGTCGGCCGGTTGCAGCCGCAGGGCGGCCTGCATGATCTGTTCAATCTCGTTCATGGTTAATCAAACAGCCGTTTTAACGTAATCCGAATGGTTGTGCCCTTGCCTATCTCCGAGTTGGTGACTGCGATTTTCCCTTGGTGATAATCCTCGACAATGCGGCGCGAGAGCGATAAGCCCAATCCCCAACCGCGGGTTTTGGTGGTAAAGCCCGGCTCGAAAATCCGTTTCCAATTACCCTTTGCAATACCTTTTCCCGTGTCCGACACGTCAATCATCACATCTTTGTCGTCCGAAGATATTTGCACCCGCAGGGCTCCGTGTCCCTGCAAGGCATCGAGAGAGTTCTTCATCAGGTTCTCCACTACCCATTCGAACAACGCAGCGTTGACGTTCGCCTGCACCGGAGCAATGGCCAGTCCGTTGTAGTCGAGGGTTACATTGCGGGGAATACGCTTGCGGAAATACATGACCGACTCACCCACTAATTCGTTGATATTTGCGGGAGTAAGGGGTGTTTCTGAGCCGATTTTAGAAAAGCGGTCTACAATTTTCAGCAGGTGGGTGAGGTCTTTGTTCATCTCCTCCACCGCACTTTGATCCACCTCCTGAGTGCGCAGATACTCGATCCACCCCAGCAGTGACGAGGTGGGCGTACCCAATTGATGCGCTGTCTCCTTGGCCAGTCCGATCCAGACGCGGTTCTGCTCATCATGCTTCGACGATCGGAAGGCTATGAAGCCCAGCAGGATGAAAATGGTGATAACCAATATCTGGATATAGGGGAAGTAATACAACGACTTGAGTAGTGCCGACTCGCTGTAAAAAATAATGTGATAGTGGTCGTTTGTCCAGTAGTTCTTGATGGGAATCGGGGTGTTTTCGGCCGTCATCTTGTCGATCTGCTTGCGCAGCCGATCGGGGTGGTCAATCACATCATCGGGCACAAGGTGCCAACGAAAAGCCTGCAAGTCCTGATCCGTGATGATGAAAGGGATGTTGTTGCCGTTGTTCATGATGTCGGCAATCAGCGGGTCGCTGATGATGCCACCCATCACATCACGATTCACCCGCTCCATGGCGTGTGCCCACAGCGACACGTCATGCTGCTCTTTCTCCTTGAGCCGCTGTGCCATGTTGTTGGTGTAGAGCAGGGAGAGACCTCCCAACACCACCCCCACAACAATCACAACCACCCGATTGCGAAAAGAAAATATGTCACGCTTGAACTTCATGTTTGTTCAGAAACTGTTTTCAATTATCGGATTTACAAGACAAAAACCGGGACGAAAATAAGAAACTGTTTCTAACTTGTTAACAAAAATTATTTTACAGCCATTTTTGCGGCCGGATTAAAACAGCGTATTCATATTTGCTGCTTCTTATTTGCGCACCGTATCCTGCGAAGTCAATATGCGCACACACTCTTCGGGTGTGTGGAGCAGCTCCACCGCACGCAGCACCTCCGGATCGTCTGTCAAATTGTGCTCGATGACCCCCTGCGAATAGTTGTGACGCAGGATGATGTCGTTGTTGATGGTCTTGATGATCTCTGTGCGATAGGTCTGAAGGTTGGTCTGTGTATCGTCCTTCAACTGTTTCTCTATCTGCTCGACATATTGCTCCAGCTCCTTGTAGCGATCCGACTTCGCTGCAGCCTTCAGCGGTGTCAGGATGCGACGAGTGTCCGACTCATAAGGTACTTTTTTGTCCTTCATAAACGCCACGAAATCCGCGTAGTTTTTCTCCGTGATGGTGAAGGTTTTGTTGTCCACCGGCTCCGCATGATGCACCTTCATGTATTCGTCCACAAAATCCTCGATGAATCCCAGCGCATAGAGTGTCATGGCAAAGCGACTGATGTATTCGGGTTCTATTTTCAGATCGGGCATGATGCCTCCCCCGTCGTAGACCTTGCGGCCGCCTTTGGTTGCAAATTCGCGAATCAGCGAGTCCGGCACCTCTTTTACCGCCCCGTTTGGGTTATGCAACGAATAATCGATGGCCTGTATGCACCGCCCCGAAGGCATGTAATATTTTGCCGTTGTGAGTTTCAAAAACGCATTGTAGCCCAGCGGACGGGTGGTTTGCACCAGCCCCTTGCCGAAACTCTTTTGACCGATCAACACCGCACGATCCAGATCCTGCAACGCTCCCGACACGATCTCTGCTGCCGATGCCGTGTTGCCGTTCACCAGCACCACTAAGGGTAGATTCGGCAAAATAGGCTCTGCCGCCGTGCGGAACACCGTCGAATCTTTCCGTCCTTTGGTGACCACGACCTCTGTACCCTTGGGCACGAACATCGAGAGTATCTTCACGGCTTCTTGTAGAATGCCACCCCCATTGTTGCGGTAATCGAGGATCAACCCCTTTAGGTTGCCCTGTGCGCGCAACTGCTCAATCCGGGCGCGCATATCTTCGTAGCACCCTTCGGTGAAGTCGCTGTGCTGTACATAGCCGATTCCGTCGGCCACAAATCCGGCATAGGGAATCCCCGGTATGGCAATCCGCTCCCGTTTGAGCGAAAAGGTCTCGCGGGCTCCGCCGATGAGTCGTTCGACGGTCAGTTTAACAATCGTATTGGGATCACCTTTGAGTCGCTTGCTGACCTCCTCGATCGAAAACCCTTTGGCCTCTTTGCCGTCAATAGCGACGATTTTATCACCGATTTTCAAACCGGCAAGATCCGCCGGAGTACCCTTGTAGGGCTGTGCGATGGTGATATAATCGCCTTTTTTGCGGATCAGCGAGCCGATACCGCCATATTTGCCCGTGGTCATCAACTCGAAATTCGACATATCAGCCTCAGACATATACTCTGTGTAGGGATCCAGGTCATCGACCATGCCCGCAGCGGCTCCGGCCATCAGCTTGTCGGGTTCGACTTGGTCGACGTAATGCAACGACAGTTCGCGCATCATGTTGACTGCTATCTCCATGTTGCGCCCCAGCCCGAAGTCATCCCGCCCGGCAAACAGCAATACCGCAGCCAAAATGAAGGTGGCTGCAATGAGTGCTAAATAGCGTGTTCCTTTTTTTATCATTTCATCTTACTTATAAGCAGTCGCTCTATGCGGACAACGCTTTTACCCTGTCCGCTGACAACGATCCATTGCCCGTATTGCACAACCGTTATTTCGTCTTCATAGAGATAGTGCAACCGGTTGAATACATTTTTGCATCGGAATGTCAACTCCTCCGCCTGCCCGTCAACCACCACATAGCCCGCGGTGGTGAAGGTGTCGAGGATTGTCTGCCGGCATTCCTGCAAGTCGCCCTCTATTTTGCGGCTAATGAAGCCAAAACGCGGATAGAAGGCCGACAACAAAAGTGCCGCACCAATCAAAATCCAGCCCTGCGAAGTGTGTAGCAGGATATAAACAATATCAGCAGGCGACAACGTTGTCATCTTGGTGAGCGACATCAGCACCAGCACCACTGCACAAATAACGCATAGTCTGCAAAAATATTTTAACGAACGTACGAAGTATTTCATAATATTAGGGTTTATTATAGGTTTTTTATTGTGTCGGCCACCTCTTGCATCAGCCACTTGGGCGTGGAGGTTGCGCCGCAGATTCCCACCGATTCGACACCCTCGAACCACGTTGTCTGCAACTCCTTCGGCTCCTCAATGTTGTAGGTGCGGTTGTTCGCCCGGTGGCACACGCCAAAGAGGATGCTGCCGTTGCTCGACTTGCGGCCGCAGACAAAGATCACCACGTCGAATTGGCGGGCAAACGCATCGAGGTGTTGCTCGCGATCCGCTACCCGGCGACAAATGGTGTCGTCGGCGATGACCTGTGCCGGATCCGTGGCACGAAGGCGCATTTCGGCACTCAGCGTCTCGAACAATGCAATGCTCTGGGTGGTTTGTGACAAGAAATAAATAGGGCGAGAGAAGTCAATCAAGGCCAGATCTTCCGGCCCCTCAATGACGATCGTCGGCTCTGGCACCTGCCCCGTGAGCCCTACGACCTCGGCGTGTCCGCGCTTGCCCAAGAGCACTACGTGCCCTCCGACTTCACGCATGGCCTCGTGTGCTTTTTTGACTTTTTTTTGCAGCAGCTCGACCACCGAACAGGTGGCATCAATGACTGTTATCCCCGCTTTGCGAGCCCGCTCAAACGTACTTGGTGGCTCTCCATGAGCACGGATCAGCAGCGGTTGTCCACCCAGAGAAGACATCTGCTCGTGGGTCACGGTGCGCAGCCCCAAGTGTTCGAGTCGCTGCACTTCGATGCGGTTGTGAACAATGTCCCCCAACGAGTAGACGGTGCCTTCTCGGCTCAACGCCTGCTCGGCGGCGGTAATAGCCCGTACCACACCGAAACAAAATCCCGACTTGCTGTCAATCTCTATTTTCACGGTCAGCCCTTTATTTCGTTGAATTTATCCATAAACCATGTCATCTGCTCCGCCACGGTCATGTAACTGTTGTCCAGTACAATTGCATCGTCGGCCTTGCGCAACGGTGAAATGGCACGACTCATATCGGCCTTGTCGCGCGAACAGACGTTCTGCTCAATCTCGTCGAGGGTCACCTGATCCCCTTTAGCCGTCAACTCGTCGTAGCGGCGTTTCGCCCGCACCCGCGGATCGGCGGTCATGAAGAGTTTCAATTCCGCCTTGGGGAACACCACCGTGCCGATGTCACGGCCATCCATGACGACCCCTTTTTTATGTCCCATCTCCTGCTGCATGGCCACTAATTTCTCGCGCACCTCGCGGATCGAACTCACACGGCTCACGCAGTTGCTGACCTCAATCGTGCGGATCTTGCCCTCGACCCGATCGCCATTGACGTAAATGTCGCTCGCTCCGCGCTCCGGATTGAAGCGAAAGGTGATCGTGATCTGCTTCAGCAAGGCTACCACCGCGTCTTCGTCCACCATACCTGAACGAATGGCCTCATGCTCAAGAGCATAAAGAGTCACTGCGCGGTACATGGCTCCCGTGTCGATGAAGATGTAGCCCAGACGCGAGGCGATGGCTTTGGCGAAGGTGCTTTTGCCACACGACGAAAATCCGTCTACGGCAATGATTATTTTGTTTTTAGTATCAGACATTTGGAAATATATCAAAAAAAGATGAAAGAATCGTGTAGATGCCGAGTACGCCGATAAGCATACCCGCCACATGGTTGATGGTCAGCATGTGGCGCGGACGAAACCGATGGCGGAACAGACTTAGCGAGAAGGCCAGAATAGTCCACCAAGCCACCGCACCACCGAAGAAACCGCTGATGACGAAGACTGCACGCAAAATACCTGCGGCACCACTGCCCGCCAAATCGCCACTGGAGATTTTGAATACGGCAAAAAAAGCAAGAATGTAGGGGATCACAATGATGAAATTGGCTATCGTAAGTCCGAATATTGAGACAAAATCTTGCCATAAACTGGTTTTGCCGGCTCGGTTGCGGCGGATCTGCGGCACAGGATTTTGTGTGAAAATATAGACCCCGACAATGACCACGAAGATACCTCCAATCACACGAAGCAGGGTGTCATATTGTTCGATCTGTATCTGGAGCATTGAGTAGAAAAAGAATGCCGCCATGGCCATAAACGTATCTGCACAAGCCACACCGATACCCGACACGATACCCGAACGCCGGCTTTTACTAAGTGTGCGCTGGATGCAAAGCACCGCCACAGGGCCAACGGTAATCGACGCAGCCACTCCGACACAAATTCCACGAAACAAAGTCTCTATAATCTCAATTCCCATAGTTGCCGTAAACTTTAGGCAACAAAGATATTAAAAATAGTAGAATAAAGGAGTACGAGTTGTCGAAAAAGGGTGCGAGTGCGGATGGAAAATGTTCAATATGTTAATAAAATATCGAAAACTTTGATCCCGATATGGTTGAGGGCTAAAATAAAATAGGTAGTTTTGTGCTAAGATCTAAAAAATAGACAAAAAATGGCTGAGATTACAAAATTTGGTATTGACATAGAACTCGACGAAGCAGTGGCACAAGGGCACTACTCCAATTTAGCAATCATATCTCATTCGACCTCTGAATTTATTTTGGATTTCGCAACAGTACTTCCGGGGATACAAAAAGCCAAGGTTAAAAGTCGCATTATTCTCACACCCGAGCATGCAAAACGCTTGTTGATGTCCTTGCAAGAGAACATCACCCGCTACGAGAGCAACGTTGGTAAGATCGAAATCCCCCAGCAACAAGAGGGTTCGGGCATCCATTCTAAAATCGGCGAGGCATAGCGGTCTTGCGGCTTCGTTTTGCTTCTCGAGCTTGTCGAGAAGTCGCAAAGGCACTTGAAAATACACGATCCTCGAGCCTGTCGAGAGGTCGCAAAGGCTAATCAATGTACGATCCTCGAGCCTG
>JAVXCD010000021.1:0-16583 GCA_036659655.1 Alistipes sp. | reverse complement strand
CTCTCGACAGGCTCGAGGATCGAAAACGAACAGGCGACCTCTCGACAAGCTCGAGGATCGAAAACAAACAGGCGACCTCTCGACAGGCTCGAGGATCGTATTGTCATTCTGAGCGTAGTGAAGATCTGATATTTATAAACTGTTTGAATTTATTACCGAAGTTATTTGAAAACTGGGGTGCAAAGAGCCGAAAAGAACGAGATGAATAAATTTAAAACAGCTTTTTGATCCGTCTACTTGTCCTTTAGCGATAAAATTCTCCTTGCCAAACCGCGGTGTTGTGGCAGCCATCGCCCGCACGTATGCGCACGGTGTGCTGTTGTCCGCTCGCGGGGATGTCGAACACGTGTATTGCCAGATCTTGCATCGGGTAGCGGTCGCAGGGCACCCACTTTCCGTCGATGGTCATCTCACAGAAGTTGATACCCGAAAAATTATCGCTGAGATGGAACGTCAAGCCGGTGGCTTTGGTGAGGTCGGCACCTGCGGTAAATTGGGGCTTTATGATGGGTGCAAGGGTGTCGGCAACGATAAATAATTCACCCGTTGTGCGGGTGCGGACGGTGGCGGCATTGTGGGCATACGAGCCTCCAACATAGGTAATAAACCCTTGTTGCGAACGCGTGGCGAGGGTGGCGTGTGGCTGTAATTTTGGAGCAACGGTGGCACGAATAGTAACGATCATGCTGGTGTGTAGCGGGGTCGTGTTGGGCAGTACGTTGTAGACGGGGGACAGCACGAGGATGCGCGGATCTTCAGGCAGTGGACGAGTGCTGCGCGTGAGGCTGTAAAATAGCGACTCGTAGAGTGCATGGCGAGGAATAATGACCGAGAGTTCATCATCTAAGGCCAATTTTGTCTCTCGGTCGCGATTGATAAGCGAGCCCAATGAATCGGCTCGCGCGATGAAGGTTTCGGGCTGCCCTTCGATGCTAAATTCTATGTGCGACACATTGCCGCAGTCATCTTCTGCCTCCATGCGGATCACTTTTTGTTCGCCCACAGCGACGGTGATCAGTCCGCGATTTTTCACCACAGGGTAGAAGTTCCCGGTTGCTCCGTCGAGTTGTGCCATGCGGAGTATTTCGTTGCGCGAGGTGCGTTGCAATGGATAGTAGGAGAGGGCATTACTGTAACGGGATAGGTTGAATGTGAAGCCGTCCATGCGGTATTCAAAGATCGTTTCACCATCGACGACCTCGCTCACACGATATACTCCGAACGTGTTGGATACATGATCTTTACGATCGGAAACCTCTAACAGGAAATACCCTTTGCGTCCCACGGGTAGTCTCTTTTCATCAGCGAGTTTATAGGTGCCGCGAGCTGCTTTTACTACGTCGTAACTACACGGTCGGGCGTGCATGGGGACACCCCGCAGCGTGTCTACTCCGATGTAGTGAATGCGCACAAGGTAGGGTGGGATCTGATCCGCAGGTCTGATGATGCCCTGTTGAATGATATTGAGCGTTTTCTGTGTTTTGGCATCGCGGATTTCGTAGTGCAGGTGGGGACCGAATGAGCCTCCGCTATTGCCCGAATAGGCTACAATATCTCCCTGTCTTACCGAAAAACGATGGGGAACACAATAGAGATCTACACGACTTTTCTGCTGCCTGTAACGCTCCATGCGCACGTAATCCTCTATGTCGCGACGAAATTCGGCGAGGTGACCCAACACCGAAATTGTGCCGTTGGTGTGGGTAATATAGAGAGCCCGTCCGAAGCCGTTGGGCGACACAAATATGCGTGAAATGTAGCCGTCAGCCACTGCTACGACGGTTTTTCCCGTCACGCCGTCGGTCTTAATATCCACTCCCGAATGAAAATGTCCCGGTCTGATTTCGCCAAAGTTGGCCGAATATACCCCTTCCACTTCCCGCACGGGATAGATGTAGTCTGCCGGTTGCAAAGTCTGTGCTGCGAGTGCAAGCGGGAAGATCGACAGTGCGATCAGATAAAATCGTCGCATTCTTCGGTGTTATTTATTTGCTTTGCAACAGCCTCCATGACCGCTTCATAATCGTATCCGAGCGAAAGTCCGTAACGTATCAGTTTGGTCTTCAGTTCGTATGTCGTTGTGTATTTTATGGTGCGGACTTTGCGTGTCAGATGTTCGGTAAGTCGTGAATCCATATCAGATTTACTTATCTGTATCAGTGCATTATCTATCGTTTGTTTATCTATCCCTTTATGTTGTAAGGCGGCGCGAATTTTAAAGGCTCCCCAGTTGCTGAATTTCGTTTTGTCCCGTACAAATGCCTCGGCAAAACGGGTGTCGTCTATAAAATGCAGGTCGAGCAACTGCTGCAACACGGCTGAATGCTTCGCTTCATCCACCCCCCATGTGCGCATCAGGCGCAGTGCATCACCTGTTGATTTCTCGGCACGTGCACACAATCGCATTAAGGCCGACAGTGCCTGTTCGGGTGTTTTTGAGCGTTTTATTTTCGGTGGCAGCATAGCATTCTTGGTTTATCGTTTAGGTCTTTGCGCACGGCAATCTCATCGTATCCCAGCTTCGCGAGTAGGTGGCTCAAATCGTCGGCATAGTGTTCGTATATTTCGAAGTAAAGTCGTCCGCCCGCCGTGAGCATACTGCCGGCAGCCGACGCAATGGCTCGATAAAATTGCAACGGATCATCGTCGTTGACAAAGAGCGCAAGATGAGGTTCAAAATTCTTGACATTCAGACGTATGTCATCTATGTCCTTGTGTGGTACATAAGGTGGATTAGAGACGATCACGTCGAATTTTTCGGGAAAAACAGATTCCAAATTTCGAAGTGCATCGGCTTTGCGGAACAGAACGGCGGTGCCTGATGTTCGGGCATTTTCTGTGGCTACAGCGAGTGCGTCATCCGAAATGTCAGTAGCGAAAACGGTTGTTTCGGGCAGCAGGTGCTTTAGGGCAATAGCGATGCAACCGCTTCCTGTGCCTACATCCAATAGGGTCCGTGCCGTGGCATTTTCTGCGATGACCCAAGCCACCAACTCTTCGGTTTCGGGACGAGGAATCAGCACCCCTTCGCGCACGGTGAGGTGCAAGCCGCAAAACTCTGTTGACCCCAATACATATTGCAGGGGACGACCTGAAGTTAACTCTTCGATAACACGTTTAAGATCGCTGATTTCTAACTCTTTATTTGGTTCTATAATAAAGTCGGAACGACGTAATCCGGACAACTCCTCTGCCACAATCCGGGCGATCTGCCACGCTTCGCGCTCCCCATACAACGGTTGCAGGGGGGTGGCGATACGGTGTAATATTTCGTGGCGTGTGGACATAATCAAATGCTTAAATCAGCCAGTGCGATAGCGATGGCAGCCTCCACTACCACCGCGGCGCGTAGGGCGATACAGGTGTCGTGACGACCGTGAATATGAAGTGGCTCAATATTTTTTGTTTCAAAGTTATAAGTCATCTGTTCTTTTGCAATGCTTGAGGTTGGTTTCACTGCAACACGCACAATCAGTTCGTTGCCATTGCAGACTCCTCCGTTGATTCCGCCCGCATGGTTTGTGGCGGTGGCTCCGTTGGCCGCGACAAGAAGGTCGTTGTTCTGTGAACCGCGCAGCTTGGCTGCTTCGAACCCATTGCCGAACTCCACCCCTTTGACGGCTGGAATCGCGAATAGCAGGTGGCTGATAACACTTTCCGCCGAATCAAAGAAGGGTTCGCCTACGCCGCTTTGTATGCCGTTGACGCGACACTCGACCACTCCGCCCACCGAATCGCCAGCGGCTGCGGCAGCAACGAGAATCTGATCATATTGTGTCGTGTCTGCGCAGCCTCCCAACTCCACGATTTGCGTGTTGAAATGCAGCGAATGAAGTAGTTGCTTGGCCACAACGCCTGCGGCGGTCAGAGCCACAGTCAGCCGTCCCGAAAAATGACCACCTCCTCGAGGGTCATTTAGACCGCCAAATTTGCAGGCGGCTACCCAGTCGGCGTGAGAAGGGCGGGGGTGGGTTGCAAACTGGTTGTAATCGGCCGAACGGATGTCTGTATTGGCAAAAACGATGGTTATCGGTGCACCCGTGGTGTGACCCTCATATACACCGGATACGATCTGCGGACGGTCGGTCTCGTGTCGAGTTGTCGTGCCTGCGGTTCCGCTGCGGCGACGCATAAGGTCGGCCTCAAAGGTCTCTTCGCTGAGCGAAATGCCTGCCGGAGTACCATCTATGCAGATGCCAACTTGCTCTGCGTGAGACTCTCCCCAGATGGATATTCTGAAATTATGTCCGAATGTATTCATGGTTCGCAATTAAGTGGTGTAAAACAATTTCTTATTTGATTCCCGACATGATCGAGAGATTGCAGCAGACCGGGCATCATGACCGATCTGCCTGTTGCTGTCTTGCCTTTCGTTCAGCAGGGTCTATTGATGAATGCGACAGCTTATTTCTGCTTGCGCAGCCGTTCCAGTTCTTCGAAAAACGAAGGGTAACTTTTGGCCACGCACTCCGCATCTTTAATAACTACCTCCCCGCCGGAGCAGCGCAAGGCCGAGACAGCGAGTGACATTGCTATGCGGTGGTCATCGTGGCTGGAGACTTGAGCCGCATGGATCTGTCCCCCGTGGATCTTCATGATATTTTCGGTGTCGATGTCTACTTCAATGCCCAATTTCCCGTACTCTTCGCGTAGGGCATCCGCACGGTTGCACTCCTTGTATTCCAGTCTTCGGGTGCCTGTGAGGACACTCACACCCTCGGCAGCAGCAGCCAGTGCCGCTAAGGCAGGAAACAGATCGGGGCAATTTGTGGCATCAAACTCAAAGGCACGAAGTTTTCGTTTGGTCACGGTGATGGAGTGTTCCTCGTTGATGATGGCCGCTCCGGCACGGACGAGTGCCGTGCAGATGGCGGTGTCGGCCTGCTTGGAGAGCAACGAGACGTTGTTGATCTGCACCTCTCCGGCAATTGCCCCGGCTACGAGCATGATGGCCGCAGCACTCCAATCCCCCTCGATGTTGAAGTAGGTCGACTTGTAATGCTGATTTCCTGCTATGTAAAACTCTTCGTAGCCCTGATGGCAAATCTCTACGCCGAATTTGGCGGCCGTGTCGATGGTCATGTCTATATACGGAGTGGAAACGGCATTTTCTATGTGCAGTGTGGTGTCCTGTTTTGCGAAGGGCAGCGCGAGCAGCAATCCTGTGATAAATTGAGATGAGATGGAGCCGTCGAGGGTCAGGTCACCTCCCTGCATGGGTCCGCAAACTTCGAAAGGCAGGTAGCCTCCGCCATCGCGCAGATGAACGCCTAATTGTCGCAGGGGCTCGATCATCAGCCCCATGGGACGATGTAGCAACGTACCCTCACCTTGGATCCTGATGGGCGTGGAACACAAGGCGGCGATGGGTGTAAACAGACGGGTCGAGAGCCCCGATTCTCCGACATAGAGCGTGTCGTTACAGGGATTAAGTCCGCCCTCGATGGTGAGTGTTCTCAGATTCCGGCAGTGCGTTTTGGCTCCCAATGTCTCGATGCAGCGAAGTGCCGAACGGGTGTCATCGCAGAACTCAATGTTATTTAACACAGAGACCTCATCGGCCAACAAAGAGGCGGCCAATGCCCGTTGAGCATAACTTTTTGAACTGGGCGGAAGTAGGGTGCCTTCGATGCAGCCCGCCGAAACTGATCTATCCATAATGTGTTGTTAAGTACGCTGTAAAATATAGTTTTCTTAGCGAGCTAATTCTCAATCCTCGTGAGGTTCACGCGCTTTACATCTCGTCTTGTGCCTTGTTGTTTTTCATGTCCTGTGTTCGCTGATGGCTCTCTTTGAGCTGGAAATGCTGTCCCAAATAGACCTTGCGCACCATCTCGTCATTTGCCAACTCCTCGGCTGTTCCTGTTTTCAAGATGCGGCCTTCATAAAGCAGGTAGGTGCGGTCGGTAATGGCCAGCGTCTCATCTACGTTGTGGTCGGTGATGATGACTCCGATATTTTTGTGTTTCAGCGTCGCAACGATGCTTTGAATATCCTCCACGGCGATCGGGTCAACACCTGCAAAGGGTTCGTCCAAGAGGATGAAGGCCGGGTTGATGGCTACGGCACGGGCAATCTCCGTGCGGCGACGTTCACCTCCCGAGAGTTGGATACCCAAACTCTTGCGAACTTTTTGCAATCGAAACTCCTCGATCAGGGCTTCGCAACGCTCTACCTGATACTCCTTGGTGAATTTTGTCATCTCCAACACGGCGCGAATATTATTCTCGACACTCAGCTGGCGGAACACCGAAGCCTCCTGTGCGAGGTAGCCCACACCCATCTGGGCACGACGGTAAACCGGTTCGTTTGTCAATTCCGCAATTTCACCGTTGTCGTGTTCCAAAAATATTTTACCCTCATTGGGCTTGATCAGTCCTACGATCATGTAGAACGTTGTGGTCTTCCCGGCACCATTGGGACCGAGCAGACCAACTATTTCACCCTGTTTGACATCGATGGATACATGATCGACTACGGTGCGGGTTTTGTATTTTTTGACGAGTTCACTTGTGAAGAGGCGCATTTGACTTTTTTTATAAAATTTCTACAAAGTTATGTTTTTTTCCGAAAAGTTTTTTATCTTTACATGGAATTTTATGTTTTTGGTATCTTAGTCTGGTTATAATGGAACAAAATGAAGGAATACAGTTACATGAAAAGCTGAAAGAATATTTCGGTTTCTCGTCGTTTAAGGGTAATCAAGAGGCTGTAATACGCAATGTGTTAGATGGTAAAGACACTTTTGTGTTGATGCCCACGGGAGGTGGAAAGTCCTTGTGCTATCAGTTGCCGGCGATGATTATGGATGGAGTGGCCATTATTATCTCTCCGCTGATTGCACTCATGAAGAATCAGGTGGATGCCATGCGCACATTTTCTGCGGAGTCGGGTGTAGCCCATTTTCTCAACTCCTCGCTCAACAAGGCGGCCATTGCGCAGGTGCGTGCCGACGTGCTGTCGGGTAAGACCAAGTTGCTCTATTTCGCTCCGGAATCCCTCACCAAAGAGGATAACGTGGCGTTTCTGCATAAGATCAAAGTTTCGTTTTACGCCATTGATGAAGCACACTGTATTTCGGAGTGGGGACACGATTTCCGCCCTGAGTATCGACGTATACGTCCGATCATCAATGAGATAGGCCATGCGCCACTGATTGCACTCACCGCAACGGCAACTCCCAAGGTACAACTTGACATTCAGAAAAATTTGGGTATGTCCGATGCTTCGGTGTTCAAATCGTCGTTCAACCGTCCGAATCTCTACTATGAGATACGACCCAAACACAATGTGGATCACGATATCATTCGTTTCATCAAGCAGAACGAGGGTAAGAGCGGCATCATCTACTGCCTGAGCCGCAAGAAAGTCGAGGAGTTGACCGAATTGCTGGTGGCGAACAGCATCAAGGTGCGCGCCTATCATGCCGGCATGGACGCTCAAACACGTGCCGATAATCAAGACGATTTTTTGATGGAGCGGGTGGATGTCATTGTGGCTACCATCGCCTTCGGCATGGGTATCGACAAGCCCGATGTGCGCTATGTCATTCACTATGATATTCCCAAGTCGCTGGAGGGGTATTATCAAGAGACGGGGCGTGCCGGACGAGATGGCGGCGAGGGTTACTGTCTGACTTTTTACAGTTATAAAGACATCCAGAAGTTGGAGAAGTTCATGCAGGGCAAGCCGATTGCCGAGCAGGAAATCGGTAAATTACTGTTGCTCGAAACGGTCTCCTACGCCGAAAGTTCGATGTGCCGACGCAAGACGCTGATGCACTATTTCGGTGAAAATTATACGGAGGACAACTGCGGCAATTGCGACAACTGCCGCAATCCGAAGCCTCAGTTCGAAGCCAAGGCAGAACTGAAGATGGCACTGGAGGCGTTGACGGCACTGGGTGATAAGTTTAAATTAGACTACCTGATCAACGTGCTCACGGGCAAGACTACCGCCCTGATCAAGAGTTACGGCCACAACAAAAGCGAGTGGTTCGGTGCCGGCACCGAGCATGATGCCGGTTTTTGGGGCGCTGTATTACGTCAGGCGTTGATCCTTCAGTTGGTCGACAAAAACATCGAAAACTACGGATTGATCTCGATCAATAAAAAGGGAGAGCAATACATTCGCATGCCCTTTCCGGTCACCATCACCCTCGATCACGATTACGAGAAAGAGGAGCAGGGCTCGGAGTCTGTTACACCCATGGGCAAGGGTGGGGCTGCCGACGAAGAGCTGTTCTCAATGCTCAAGGATCTGCGCAAGAAGGTCGCTAAGAAGCACAACTTGCCACCGTTTGTCATCTTCCAAGATCCGTCGCTGGAGGATATGTCTATACAATATCCCATCACCATCGAGGAGATGCAGAATATTTCGGGCGTAGGTGTGGGCAAGGCCAAGAAGTTTGGCGAGGAGTTTATCAAATTAATTAAGGCTTACGTCGAGGAGAAGGAGATCATCCGGCCGCAAGATATGATCGTCAAATCGGTGGGTACGAAGTCGGGGAGTAAGATCTTCATCATTCAGGCCATCGACCGCAAGATGGATTTCGAGGACATCGCACGTGCGAAAGATCTTGATTTCGACGAATTGCTGACTGACATCGAGGGGGTGGTGAATTCGGGTACGAAACTCGATATTTCCTACTACCTCCGCCAATTTATGGACGAGGATAAGATAGACGATATATACCTCTATTTCAAGGAGGATGCCAAGAGCGACTCGCTGGATGATGCCATCGAGGAGTTGGGTGCCGACTACACCGAGGAGGAGATTCGTCTGGTGCGCATTAAATTCATGTGTGAGCAGGGCAGTTAGAAGCTGTTTCCAAAGTCAAATAGGAAGTTTGTAACCGCCAATTTGCCCGGATCAAGTTTGGTGAGCGATCTGAGGTGATAAAACAATAGAATAGAAAACAGATGCAAATTGTAAGAATCGTGATGATGACACTCGCGGTGGCAGCAATGATTTATGCGCTGCATTATATGCCGTCGGGAGTGCGAATGTGGTGTTGTGTGGGCTTGCTGTCCGTGGGTTTTCTCGGATTGCTGTATTCCTATGTGCAGACTCGCAAGAAAAAACAAGGGACGCGTATTCGTCGCTCCACCCATGGCAAACTGCGCGTCTGACATAGTCGTGTCACCCTGAACGAAAAAAAACTGAAAAGAACGGTAAATGAATTGTAAAAATGAGTGAAGTACGCGCAAAGAAGTCTTTGGGACAGCACTTTCTGGTGGACTTGAATATTGCCCGTAAAATCTGTGATTCCCTGTCGGGTGGGGTAGAGGGTGCACCTTGTGATGTGCTCGAAGTAGGTTGCGGCATGGGTGTGCTGACGCAATTTCTGCTCCGACGTACCGATGTGGTGACTTATGGCGCGGAGATCGACTCGGAGAGCGTGGAGTACCTCCATGCGCACTATCCTGACTTCTCGCCCCGGTTGATCGAGGGCGATTTTTTACAAATGAATCTGCGGGAAACCTTTGCGGGAGAGTTTAAGATTATCGGTAATTTCCCCTATAATATCTCGTCACAGATCTTTTTTAAGGTGCTGGAATATCGGAATCTGATCCCCGAATGTGTCGGCATGATCCAGAAAGAGGTTGCTGTACGCTTGGCTGAACCTCCGGGTTCGAAGGAGTACGGCATTTTGAGTGTGCTGTTGCAAGCGTGGTACGACATCGAATATCTGTTCTCGGTGAATGAGACCGTTTTCAATCCGCCCCCCAAGGTGAAAAGTGCGGTGATACGCCTCAGACGCAATGCTACGACACAACTGGACTGCGATGAAAAACTATTTTTCAAGGTGGTGAAAGCCTCGTTCGGTCAACGTCGCAAGATGGTGCGCAACTCGCTGAAATCTGTTTTTGGTGACTTTGGCGGTGCGGAACATCGTTTTTTTACGATGCGTGCCGAGCAACTCTCCGTCTCGGAGTTTGTGGAACTCACACGGTGGGTCGCTGAGCACCGGCAATAACGGTGACTAAATCCTCCTGTTTCAAATATTGTTGCGCCAGACGTTGAATCTCGTCGGGCGTAATTTTTTGTATGAGTCGGATGTGCTCTCCTACAATGGTGTTATCGGTATTGCAAAGTATGTTTTCGATGGTCACATCGGCAATGCCAAACGGACCGTCGAGGATGCGCATCATCTCGCCGATTAGCATGTTTTTCACCAGAGACAGCTCGTCGTTTCCCACAAGTTCGTCGCGCAACAACCCGATCTCGTGGTATATTTGCTGTAAAGCATCGTCCGTTACGGCGGTGCCAACCTGTGTGGCGATAGCGAGATAGCCCTCACGCTCGAAGTTGACCATGGCCGACATGACACCGTAAGTGTAGCCACGTTCCTCCCGTAAGTTGCGCATCAGTCGCGAACCGAAATAACCGCCTAAGAGGGTTGCTACAACCTGCATACCCATAAAATCGGGATGCAAGCGGGGGAATAGCAGCCGCCCAACGCGGATCGACGACTGCACTGCGTCCGCATGCTCCACAAACAGAAAATGTTGCGTTAGAGGTACAGGAAACGACGGCGCGGAGGGATGTTTGGCCGATGGAATTTTAGAGACAAGGGTCTCTATCGCACTTAATTCTTCCCCCGTGATGCGACCGCTGCATACTACAAAACAATTTTCGGCGGTATAAAATTTTTCATAGAACGTAACGATGTCTGTGCGTGTAAGTTGGTCGTATGCCACCTCGTCGGCAGCCACACCATAGGGGTGTGAGGAGCCAAATAGAGCCTGCGCAAAGGCTTCCCGCGCTTGTGTCTCGACCTTCGAACGCTCGATCGCGAGCCCCTGTTTGCGCTTGGCGCAGTAGGTGCTGACCTCATCATTGGGAAATGTGGGATGAAGGATGATCTGCTCGGCAACCTCCAGCGTCTGGGGCACAAACTTCGAGAGCGAGCAAAAACTGATATAAGCATAGTCTCGGTCGATGCTCACGTCGAAATAAGACCCGTAAAAATCCAACTTCTCGGCGATCTGCTGTGCCGTCATCTCACTACTGCCCTCCGAGAGCATGTTGGCTGTTGCCGATGCGGAGAAAAAGGTGCTTTGCACGGCCGATCCTGCGCGAAATACAAAGGTGATGCGCAGCACCTCGAAATCATCCGAAGCGAGCGTGTAGCAGTCTATGCCGTTGGCGAGTGTCCGTTTGGCCGGAAGGAGAATGTCGACGGAATCGGGTATTATTAGGGCGGGTTGTTTCATCGTTTTGCTCTGTAAATGAGGGTGGAACTATTTTCCGGTCGGAAGATCCGCCGGCTGAAATCGATGATTTGCGCCGGTGTGATGGCTCTGTAAATCTCGATTTCTCTGTTGATGAGTGGCAGGTCGCCTAACATTTCGTAAAAACCTAAGTTCATCGCCTTGTTCATGACGTTTATTTCGCCGAAAAGGGTATTCGCTTCAAATTTATTTTGCACTTTCTCCAGCTCGTAGGCCTCGACCGATTCGCTTTGCAATGTGGCAATTTCCTGCATGAAAGCCTGTTCGGCCTGCTCCTCGGAGGTGCCGGGCAGTAGTTCGCCGGTGAAGACAAACAACCCCGGATCGACATCGCCTGAGATGTAGGCATTGACACTTGCAAAGAGTTTTTGCTCGCGAATCAGGTGGCGGGGCAGTCGTGCCGATTCGCCTCCGGCAAGCAAATCGGAGATCAGATCTCCACGGAAAAAATCGTCGGACAGCCGTCCTCCGATATGATAAGCAAGGGTCAGCGAAGTCGCCGGCACCTCCCGCTCGACAACTTCTCGCCGTGCCTCGACTTGGGGGAGTTCTTGCGGAATAGGTGCGCTTTCCGGAGCCGAAATGGCAATGGATGCAAACCATTTCTCCGCCAGCGCCAGCATCCGATCCTCCTCCAGATCCGCCGAAATAGAGAGAATTGCATGAGCCGGGTGGTAGTGCTGCCCGTAGAACTCCTTGACCTCTTGGAGGGTAGCACATTCGATGTGTTCGGGTGCCAGTCCGATGGTCGCCCAGCGGTAAGGGTGGGTTTTGTAGGCCATCGCACGCAGGAGCATCATTCGGTCGCCATATGGTTGATTCAGATAACGTTGCTTGAACTCCTCAATCACCACGCGTTTTTCGAGCGACAAGGTGCGGCGGGTGATACTCAGTCCCGTCATGCGGTCGCTTTCGAGCCACAGAGCCGTCTCGATGTTGTCGACGGGCAGGGTGATATAAAAGTCGGTGTAGTCGTTGTTGGTGAAGGCATTGTTCTCGCCACAAGCCATCTGTACAGGCAGATCGAAGTTGGGCACTTGTTTTGTACCACGGAACATCAGGTGCTCAAAGAGGTGTGCAAAACCCGTGCGCAGAGGATTCTCATTGCGCGCGCCCACTTTGTAAAGTATGTTTACGGCGGCCAACTTCGAGACGTGATCCCGATTGACAATCACGGTCAATCCGTTGGCCAGTATCTGTTTTTTATAGGTAATCATCTCGACAAAGATAGGTAAAAACAGTTAACAAAAATGCGGCCACGCAGAATTTTTACGCGGTTGAGACGATGAAGAGATGTCATTTCCGGGCATCGGGCATCGGCTGTTGCGAAGGATTCGATTCGCAGGTAAGGTTTCTTGGATCGGGAATTGGATAACCAACTTAATGTTAGAGACTTATTTGTGACGTATTGAGTGTGATAAAATTAACACTGCTTACTGTTAGTTTTTGAACACTAAAAATATCCGAAAGTGTGGATATTTTTCCGACTGAAATATGTACCTTTGTAGAATCAATGGAATTAGTATAATACAATTATAGTAACAAAAACATCTAAATTTTAGGAAAATGGCAGACAAGAAATTTATCACTTGTGATGGTAATTATGCAGCGGCTCACGTGGCTTATATGTTCTCGGAAGTTGCGGCTATCTATCCCATCACACCGTCGTCAACAATGGCGGAACTCGTAGACGAATGGGCGGCGGCAGGTCGCAAAAACATTTTTGGCGAGACCGTAAAAGTTGTTGAGATGCAATCGGAGGCCGGTGCCGCAGGTGCTGTCCACGGTTCTTTGCAGAGCGGTGCTCTCACTTCTACCTTCACCGCATCGCAGGGTCTCTTGTTGATGATCCCTAATATGTATAAGCTTTCGGGTGAGCTCCTTCCGGGTGTGTTTCATGTATCGGCGCGTGCGCTGGCGGCTCAGTCGCTCTCGATTTTTGGCGATCATCAGGATGTCATGGCTGCCCGTCAGACCGGTTTTGCCATGCTCGCCACCTCCTCCGTACAGGAAGTGATGGATCTGGCCGGCATTGCACATATTGTGTCGCTCAAGTCGCGTATTCCTTTCATGCACTTTTTCGATGGTTTCCGTACCTCCCACGAAATACAAAAAATAGAATTGATCGACCAGGCCGCTTTGACGGCGATGTTCGATCGGGATGCCCTGAAATCCTTCCGTGCGGCAGCTCTGAATCCGGAGCATCCCGTCACACGCGGTACGGCGCAGAACCCCGACATCTATTTCCAAACGCGCGAGGCTTCGAACAAATTTTACGACGCTGTGCCCGACATGGTTGCCAAGGCAATGACGCAGATTTCGCAGATCACCGGCCGTACCTACAAACCCTTCACGTTCTACGGTGCAGAGGATGCCGAGCATCTGGTCATCGCCATGGGATCGGTCACCGAAACGTTGAAAGAGACGGTGGACTACCTGAATGCCAAGGGGGGTAAGTTCGGCGTGATTACCGTGCATCTCTACCGTCCGTTCTCGGTGAAATACCTGACTGCGGTAGTTCCGGCTACGGTGAAGCGCATTTGTGTGCTTGACCGCACCAAGGAGCCGGGAGCCAACGGCGATCCGTTGTATTTGGATGTCGTGGAGGCTTTTGCCACAAGCAAAGAGATCGCACAGAAGCCGCTGATCATTGGTGGCCGTTACGGATTGTCGTCGAAAGATACGACACCGGCACAGATGCTTGCAGTCTTCGAGAATTTGATCGCAGCCGCACCGCGCAACCAGTTTACTGTGGGTATCAACGACGATGTAACCAATCGTTCGCTGCCCGTGGGTCACGAGATTTCGCTGGCTAAACCGGGTACTTTCGAAGCGTTGTTCTTTGGTCTGGGTGCTGACGGTACGGTGGGTGCCAACAAAAACTCGATTAAGATCATCGGTGGCAGCACCGACAAATACTGTCAGGCCTATTTCGCATACGACTCCAAGAAGTCGGGTGGCTACACCTCGTCGCACCTGCGTTTCGGCGACAAACCCATCACCTCGCCCTATCTGGTCACCACGCCCGATTTCGTGGCTTGCCACGTACCTTCCTATGTCGATAAATACGACGTACTGAAGGGGTTGAAGGCCGGTGGTTCGTTCCTGCTCAATTCGGTACACGATGCCAAAACCACGTGTGAGACGTTGCCGGATGCGATGAAAGTTTTCATGGCGAAGAACAAGATCAATTTCTATATTATCAATGCCACAAAAATCGCTGCCGGCTTGGGCTTGGGCTCGCGCACGAATACCATCATGCAGGCGGCATTCTTCAAAATCGCCAATGTGATACCGTTCGACAAGGCGGTCGAGGAGATGAAACATGCTATTTACAAATCCTACGGCAAGAAGGGCGAAGATATTGTCAACATGAACTATGCGGCTGTTGATGCCGGAGGTCATGCGGTTGAGAAAGTCGAGATTCCTGCCCAATGGGCAAGCATCGTTGTCAAGGAGTGTGTACACTGTGTAGACGCTTCTCGCCCCGATTTTGTGAAAAAGATTGTCGATCCAATCAATGCACTCAAAGGGGATGATCTGCCCGTTTCAGCATTCAACGGCCGTGAAGACGGCACGTGGGATAACGGTACGGCCGCTTTCGAAAAACGCGGTATTGCCGTGAAAGTTCCCGAATGGAAGATCGAAAATTGTATCCAATGTAATCAGTGCGCCTATGTTTGTCCTCACGCTGTGATCCGTCCGTTCCTTGCCACTGAGGCGGAGGCTGCGGCATCGGGGCTGGAGTGGAAGCAAGGTTTGGGTGAGACGAAAGAGTATAAGTTCCGCATTCAGATCTCTCCGCTCGACTGTACGGGTTGCAGCAACTGTATGGATGTCTGCCCTGCAAAGGAGAAGGCGCTGGTGATGAAACCGCTGGAGGAGCAGATGCCCCAACAGCAGAATTGGGAGTATATCACCAAGCATATCGGTTACAAAGAGGTGGTGGATAAGACCAAGAGCGTGAAAAACTTGCAATTTGTACAACCCCTGTTTGAATTTTCGGGAGCTTGTGCCGGTTGCGGTGAGACACCTTATATAAAAGCCATCTCACAACTCTTCGGAGATAAGATGATGGTTGCCAATGCAACGGGTTGCACCTCGATTTATTCGGGTTCAGCACCCTCTACGCCCTATTGCACCAATGCAAAGGGGCAGGGTCCGGCATGGGCAAACTCGCTGTTTGAGGACAATGCCGAATTTGGTTTGGGTATGCACGTGGGCGTTGAGAAACTCCGCGACCGCATTCAGATCATCATGGAGGAGGCCATTGCCAACTGCACCTGCTGCTCCGCGGAGTTGAAGACGACGATGGGCGAGTGGATTGCAGCGCGCGGTTCGTCGGCTCAGTCGGCCGAGGTGGTTGCCAAACTTGTTCCTCAGATGGAGGCTTGTGGCTGTGACTATTGCAAACAGATTTTGGAGTATAAAGATTGGCTGATCAAAAAATCACAGTGGATCATCGGTGGTGACGGCTGGGGTTACGACATTGGCTTCGGTGGTGTGGATCATGTACTTGCGTCGGGTATGGATGTCAATATTTTAGTTGTCGATACCGAGGTGTACTCCAATACAGGCGGCCAGTCTTCGAAGGCTACACCCGTCGGTGCAGTAGCCAAATTCGCCTCTTCGGGCAAACGTATCCGCAAGAAAGATCTGGGAGCCATCGCCATGACTTATGGTTATGTGTATGTGGCACAGGTTTCGATCGGAGCGTCGCAGACTCAACTTTTCAATGTACTGAAAGAGGCGGAAGCCTACAACGGACCTTCGTTGGTGATTGCTTACGCTCCGTGTATCAACCACGGCATTAAAGGGGGTATGACTCGCACACAGACTGTTGGTAAAGAGGCTGTTGCCTGTGGCTATTGGCACTTGTGGCACTACAATCCGCAACTGGAAACACAAGGCAAGAATCCGTTTGTCTACGATTCGAAGGAGCCGGATTGGACAAAGTTCCAAGAGTTCCTGATGCAGGAGGTGCGCTATACATCGCTCAAAAAAGCATTTCCGACCGAGGCCGGTGAGTTGTTTAAGGCGGCTGAAGAGAATGCCAAGTGGCGTTATAACGGTTACCAGCGCTTATCGAAGTTGGTGTTCTAACGAACTGTTTTATATTTGAATCGGGGTTGCCTTGCGCGACCCCGATTTTTCGTTTAGAATAACACGGGAAAAGTGTCTGAAATGACAAATATTCTCGTTTCTTTGAAAGTACTCGCTCCTCGAGCTTGTCGAGAGGTCGCAAAGGTACACAGTTCACGATCCTCGAGCTTGTCGAGAGGTCGCAAAGTACACAGTTCACGATCCTCGAGCCTGTCGAGAGGTCGCAAAGGCAATCAGCAACCG